>NZ_JALAYA010000009.1:0-55317 GCF_026796395.1 Bacillus sp. T17B1 | reverse complement strand
ACGCCGCCAAGCAAGGTTAAACTCAGCTCATTGAGCTGGGTTTTTTGTTTATTTAAGGTCAATAAAATCAAACAAATACAAACACCGACAGCTTATATAGGCCATATACTGATTTCAAGTTTCAAAAAGATCTAAATAGTGTATACAATATCCGGTTTAAGGGAAGGCTAATTGTACGGAGGTGGGGACGATGGATGAAACTGTTAAACCTAATCATACATGTGTGATTTGTGATCAAGAGAAGAATAGAGGTATTCATCTTTATTCGAAATTCATATGCTTAGATTGTGAGAGAAAAGTAATTTCTACATCAACTTCCGATCCTGACTATGCCTTTTACGTAAAAAAATTAAAGAGCATTCATACACCGCCATTATATTCTTAGACCTGAAAAGGTCTTTTTTTATACTCTTTTATAAAGAATGGGTTCATATAAAGAAGATGAAACTTGTTTAGGTATAGAACGTAGTAGATAATAATATTAAAACTGAGTATAAACACAGGAGTCGATGATCTCATGCAGAGATTTCTTCACTTTTTAATATGGAGTTTAACAGGCAGTGCGACTTTTGTTTTCATAGGGGTATTATGCTTTTTCGGTTTAAATCAGTCGCTTTTCCTATCTTTTGTTTATGGGATCGCTTCGGGAGCATTCGTATATACAGCTGGCATTTGGAATGCGAGACGCCTATTTCTGAAAAAACACGCACTGACAGGAAGAGAATATGCCTACATTAAGAAAAACCTCCAGGAAGCAAGGCAGAAGATCATACGTCTTCGGAAAGCCTTGTTTCAAGCAAAAAGCATTCAAATATTTAAACAAAATGCAGAAATCCTGAGACTTGTCAGAAGAATTTACATTATCACTAAAAAAGAGCCAAAGCGGTTTTATCAGGCTGAGCGCTTTTTTTACCAAACTCTCGATTCGGTTGTTGAATTGACAGAGAAACATGCTTTTCTGTCATCTCATCCGAAAAAAAGCAAAGAACTGTCGATGTCGTTAAGTGAGACTCGTATCACTCTTGCTGAATTGACCAACCGTTTAGAAGAAGATTTAACTCAAGTAATGGGTGATGAAATTGATGAACTGCATTTTGAATTGGATGCAGCAAAGCATTCATTAAAGAAATAATGGAAGAGGGTAAGGGCAATGAACCGAGATCAAAGCGACCTTCATATAGATGAATTATTGGCAGATCCTTTTGGTGATATAGAGATACCTAAGGCGGAGACTGTAGAAGCAGAGAAAAAGCAAGTACGCCTTGTTGATGTTCTTCCCGAGGAAAATAAGAAAAAAGCAATTCAGCTCGCTGGGCAAATCGATCATAAAAATATGCAAAGTATTGTCTTATACGGTTCACAAGCTCAGTCTAAACTGTTGAATTTTTCTCATACCATGATTGATCATGTTCAAAAAAAGGACGTCGGAGAGATCGGTGAAATTCTTGGAGAGCTGATGAAAAAGCTGGATCAAGTAAATCCAGATGATCTTCAGTCTAAGAAAAAGGGTTTTTTAGCACGCATAGTAGGAAGAGTATCGAATTCTCTTCAGGAGGTGCTGTCTAAATATCAAAAGACCAGCGTACAGATAGACAGAATCAGCTTGAAACTGGCGCACTCTAAAAATGCTTTAATCAGTGACAATAAGCTGTTAGAGCAGTTATATGAAAAAAACAAAGAGTATTTCACAGCGCTGAATGTTTATATTGCTGCGGGGGAACTGAAGCTGGAAGAATTAAAAACAAAAACCATTCCTGCACTGAAGCAACAGGCCGAATCAAGTGAACATAACCAAATGGCTGTTCAGGAAGTGAACGATTTGATTCAATTTGCTGACCGGTTAGATAAAAGGGTGCACGATCTGCTGCTGAGCAGGCAAATCACAATTCAAAGTGCTCCGCAAATCAGGCTGATTCAGAACACAAACCAAGCATTAGCTGAAAAAATCCAGTCATCCATTGTGACAGCAATTCCACTTTGGAAAAATCAAGTAGCAATTGCGCTGACGCTTTTACGGCAGCGTAATGCAGTGGACACGCAACAGAAAGTATCTGACACAACCAACGAGCTTTTGCTGAAAAACGCGGAGCTTTTGAAAACCAATATAATTGAAACCGTTCGGGCAAATGAACGAGGTCTTGTTGATATTGATACTTTAAAGAAGGTGCAGGAAAGCTTAATCAGCACGCTTGAAGAAACGCTGACCATACAAGAAGAAGGACGAATCAAACGCCGTCAGGCAGAAGAAGAGCTTATGATGATGGAAGGCGATCTGAAGCAAAAACTGCTTTCAATAAAGGAAAGGTAGTTACCAGTAAGTCTAGCTTTAAGTTCTGTCAGAGGCACGATATAATAAAGTGTAAGAAGACATAATCAAAGGATTGTTTTAATGAACACACCTTTATATAAAGCATTGATTCAACATGCGAGAAGAAATTCTCATTCATTTCATGTTCCGGGACATCACAATGGAGATGTCTTTTTTGATGACGCTAAGTCGATATTCGATCCGCTTCTCACCATTGATGTAACAGAGCTGGCAGGACTGGACGATCTCCATCATCCTTCTGGGGTGATTAAAGAGGCTCAAGAGCTTGTCAGTCAATTATATGGATCGGCGGAAAGTTTTTTCCTGGTGAATGGTACGACTGTTGGGAATTTAGCGATGATTTTATCTGTTTGTGAACCGGGTGAAACAATTCTGGTTCAAAGAAACTGTCATAAGTCTGTATTTCATGCTGTTGATTTGGCTGGTGCTGAGCCGGTTTATCTCGCACCTGACATTGATGAAGCGATGCATGTCCCTACGCATGTTCCGCTTGATACAATTAAAAAAGCCTTGGCAGCATATCCAGATGCAAAAGGTTTGGTGATGACCAATCCGACATATTACGGGCATAGTGCTGATTTGACCGAAGTCATTTCAGAGGCGCATCATTATGGGATTCCTGTTTTGGTGGATGAAGCGCATGGTGCACATTTTGTTTTGGGGGAGCCTTTTCCAATCTCAGCTTTGAAAATGGGAGCAGATATCGTTGTTCAATCGGCTCATAAAACGCTGCCTGCCATGACGATGGGTTCTTATTTGCACCTCAACAGCAGCAGAATCGATCGGAATCGGGTTGCAGAGTATCTAGTCCGTTTACAAAGCAGCAGCCCGTCTTATCCGATCATGGCTTCATTAGACATTGCCCGCGCTTATGTGCAGCATATTATAGAAGAACGAAAGCTTTCTGACATTCTGCATCAAATACAATCACTTAAACAAACGTTTGATTTACTTACTAATGCAGAATCTGTAGAACCGGCTGATTCGCGGATGATAACAGATCCACTAAAGCTCACCATTCGTTCAAAACGGGGCCATTCGGGGTATACGCTGCAAAACATATTAGAGCGTGCCAACATATTCACTGAGCTTGCTGATGAAAATCAAGTACTGCTCGTTCTTCCATTGGGAGGAAAGCGCAGAATAAACGCTGAAACGATTAAAAGCATTGATGAAGAGATTGAAAAAACGCCTCTGGATCAGATGTTTGTTTCTGCAGAATGGGTAGCTCAGCCAGTTACTGTCTTGCCTTATCAAAAAAAGGTCTTACGAACGTTCAAGAAAGAATATGTGGACTTTGATGAAGCAGCAGGCCGGCTGAATGCAGAGGATATCATCCCTTATCCTCCGGGTATCCCGATGATCATGGCGGGAGAAAGAATTACAAAAGAAAGCGTGGAAAAGCTCAGCCGCTTGATCAGCATGAAAACGCATGTTCAAGGGAATATGAAAATCAAAGAGAAACAACTACTTGTTTATATAGAAGAGGGGAAATCATGAGCGGTTTATTTATTACATTCGAAGGTCCTGAAGGTGCGGGGAAAACGACTGTTCTGCGCGAAATCAAAAATATACTGATAGCAGAGGGCCTTCAGGTCACAGCAACTCGAGAGCCAGGCGGCATAGATATTGCAGAACAAATTCGAGAGGTTATTCTGAATGAAAACAACACATTAATGGATCCAAGAACAGAAGCTCTCTTATATGCGGCTGCAAGACGCCAGCATTTAGTTGAAAAAGTAAGACCTGCTTTAGAACAGGGGCATGTTGTTCTTTGTGACAGATTCATAGACAGTTCGCTCGCGTACCAGGGATATGCAAGAGGGCTTGGGATTGATGAGGTTCTGTCAATTAATGAGTTTGCCATCGGAGATATGATGCCCAATGTAACGGTGTATTTTTCAATTGATCCGGAAGAAGGCCTGAAACGTATTCACGCAAACGGCTCGCGGGAGAAAAACAGGCTCGATTTAGAAAAATTAAGCTTCCATACAAAGGTACGGGAAGGTTACCAAGAGCTGATGAAGCGATTCCCGAAAAGGTTTCACTCAGTTGATGCCAGCCAATCCAAAGACCTAGTCGTTCAGGACGCCCTAAAAGTGGTTAATGAAGCGTTGAAAAAAATTCAATTGTGACCTGTTTCCCAATAGTTGATATAATAATGTAAACGAGATCATTGTTGTTTCCAATCTAAAGGAGGCCTTCACATATGAAATTGATAGTGGCAGTTGTACAAGATCAGGACAGCAACCGACTTTTGAAAACCTTAACGGATCACAACTTTAGAGTTACAAAGCTTGCGACGACAGGAGGATTTCTTAAATCAGGCAACACAACGTTTATGATTGGTGTCGAGGATATACGAGTCGATAAAGCATTGAATCTCATTAAAGAAAACGGACAGAAACGTGACCAGATGATTGCTCCTGTATCTCCAATGGGCGGAAATGCTGATTCATATGTCCCTTATCCAGTAGAAGTTGAAGTTGGCGGAGCGACAGTATTTGTCCTTCCAGTCGATGAATTTCATCAATTTTAAGGATTTGAAACTGTGAAAATTAATAAAGATATACGTACATTTTTAGATAATAAACAGCTTCCTTCTGTGAAAACATCTGAGATCACAGCGTCGTTTAAAACATCGATGGAAAACCAAAGCAGCAAATTGAAATTCGATCAGCTTACCAGGCTGCTATCGGATATAGAAGCGTTTGGAAAAAGACTGACGAAATCCCGAAATTTTAAAGACTTAGCGAGATTTAAAGGACTTGTGAAGCGTTTTGTCAAAGAAGCTGTAGACAGCGGCCTTTCACATGAAACGTCGAAAAGCTTTGACCTGTATGGAAACAGCAAAACGCTGGGGCTTGTGAAGGAAATAGATGACAAATTGGTACAGCTTACAGAAGAGATGATGGATCAGGAAAAACCGGCAATTGATTTACTGGATTGTATTGGCGAAATAAAAGGTTTATTGATTAACCTTTACACATAGAGAGTGATACAATGGCAATATCTTGGAAGGAAATGAACGAGCTTCAGCCCAGAGTGATGAAGCTTTTATATAATAGTATTGAGAAAGACAGACTATCACACGCTTATTTGTTTGAGGGGAAAAAAGGAACAGGCAAGCTTGATGCCGCGTTGCTTCTTGCGAAAAGCTTTTTTTGCCTCGAGGACGGCGCGGAGCCTTGCGAGAACTGCCGAAACTGTAAACGGATAGAGTCAGGGAACCATCCTGATCTTCATCTTGTTCAGCCAGATGGTTTATCGATCAAAAAGGCGCAAATTCAAGCGTTGCAAGAAGAGTTTTCTAAGACAGGGCTTGAATCTCATAAAAAGCTGTATATTATTTCGCACGCAGATCAAATGACAGCAAATGCGGCAAACAGCCTGTTGAAATTTTTAGAAGAACCGAATAAAGATACAATGGCCATCCTCATCACTGAGCAGCCCCAAAGGTTATTGGACACTATCATTTCAAGATGCCAAACCCTTCCTTTTCAGCCTTTGCAGCCGAAAGCAATTGAAGAAAGACTGATGGAACAGGACGTTTTGCCTCATATGGCAAGACTTCTGGCCAACATGACCAACAATGTAGCAGAAGCAGTCGAATTAAGTCGAAATGATGAGTTTGCAGAGTCTAGAGCGAAAGTGATAAAATTGTATGAAGTCCTACACCAGCGAAAAGGACATGCTTTTTTCTTTATTCAAGATCAATGGATGCCCTTTTTCAAAGAAAAAACCCATCAAGAAATGGGTCTTGATATGCTCTTATTGATATATCGGGATGTGTTGTCCATCCAAATAGGAAATGAAGATAAATTGATTTATCAAGACTTATTCCAATCAATAAAACAGCATGCGCTACAATCAACACAACAAAGCGTTACGAATCAGATACTTGCTGTTTTAGAAGCAAAGAAACGGCTTCATTCCAATGTGAATGTACAAGGATTAATGGAGCACTTGGTGTTAATGTTGCAGGAGGGATAAGCTTGTACAATGTAATTGGTGTCCGCTTTAAGAAAGCGGGTAAAATATATTATTTTGATCCGAATGGATTTCATATAGAAAAGGACAGCTGCGTAATTGTAGAAACTGTCAGAGGCGTTGAATATGGCCAGGTCGTGATTGCAAATAAACAGGTGGATGAGCATGATGTCGTGCTGCCCCTTCGAAAAGTGATACGAGTGGCTGATGAACGCGACCTTCTTATCGTAGAAGAAAATAAACAGGAAGCTTTATCAGCTTTTGACATCTGCCAAAAGAAAGTGACTGAACATGGCTTAGATATGAAGCTGGTCGATGTTGAATTCACGTTTGATCGCAATAAAGTTATTTTTTACTTCACTGCTGACGGCCGAGTAGACTTTAGAGAGCTTGTAAAAGATTTGGCTTCTATCTTTAAAACAAGAATTGAACTTCGCCAAATCGGAGTAAGGGATGAGGCGAAAATGCTCGGAGGAATCGGTCCTTGCGGAAGAATGCTTTGCTGTTCTACGTTCCTTGGTGATTTTGAACCCGTTTCCATTAAAATGGCCAAGGATCAGAACTTGTCTTTAAATCCTACGAAGATTTCAGGTCTTTGCGGCCGCTTGATGTGCTGTCTAAAATATGAGAATGATGAGTATGAGACGGCAAAAGAACAGCTTCCGGATATAGGAGAAATGATTACGACAGCAAACGGCCCCGCAAAGGTCGTTGGACTTAATATTCTGGAACGGGTGCTTCAGGTGGAACTGATAAACCGTGAAAAAGTGATAGAATATACTTGGGAAGAGCTCTTGGAAGAGGGCGTCGTATCCGCACAAACCACAGATTAACGAGGTGTGGAACCTTGGATAAAAAAGAGTTATTTGATACAGTCATTAACTTAGAAGAACAAATTGGCTCACTGTACCGGCAGCTGGGGGATTTGAAGCAGCATATCGGTGAGATGATTGAGGAAAATCATCATTTACAGCTTGAAAATAAGCATTTGCGCAAAAGGCTGGACGATACGACGCAGCAGATTGAGAAGTTCAAAGCTGATAAAAAAGAATCAAAAACACAGAAAACAGAGCAAACTGATATAGGGGAAGGATATGATAATCTGGCACGGCTGTATCAAGAAGGATTTCATATCTGCAATGTTCACTATGGAAGTGTTCGAAAAGAAGATTGTCTTTTCTGTCTGTCATTCTTAAATAAAAAATAAGGACAAGGCTTCCGCATAAGACGGGAGCCTTTTTCAAAGGTACTTGAAAGGATAAGAAGATGGTTTCATTACGTGATGATGAAAGATTAGATTATTTGCTGGCAGAGGACATGAAAATCATACAAAGTCCAACGGTGTTTGCATTTTCATTGGATGCTGTGCTTCTGTCCAAATTTGCCTACGTTCCGATTCAAAAAGGAAAAATCGTTGATCTATGCACCGGCAATGGCATTGTGCCGCTGCTGCTCAGTACAAGATCAAAAGCAGACATACTTGGAGTTGAAATTCAAGAAAGACTCCATGATATGGCTGTTCGCAGTGTTGAGTATAATAAGCTGCAGGAGCAGATTGAGATCATACATGATGATCTGAAAAATATGCCGGAGCAGTTGGGACATAATCGATATGATGTTGTCACCTGCAATCCCCCGTATTTTAAAACGCCGAAACAAACTGAACAAAACATGAATGAGCATCTTAGAATCGCAAGACATGAAATTCACTGTACACTGGAAGATGTCATTTCAGTCAGCAGCAAGCTGCTCAAGCAAGGAGGAAAGGCAGCCCTTGTTCACAGGCCGGGACGGCTTCTGGAGATTTTTGAACTGATGAAAGCTTACCAAATTGAGCCGAAGCGTGTGCAATTTGTTTATCCGAAGCAAGGGAAAGAAGCCAATACCATTTTGGTTGAAGGCATTAAAGGCGGGCGTCCGGATTTGAAAGTTCTTCCCCCTTTATTCGTTTATGACGAACAAAATGAATATACGAAAGAAATCAGAACCATTTTATATGGAGACAAATAACCATTTCTTCTACGTCGTGCAGTGCAGGGACAATAGCTGGTATGCCGGGTATACCAACGATCTGCAGAAACGGGTAAAAACACACAATGACGGAAAGGGCGCAAAATATACAAAAGCAAGGCGTCCGGTTGAATTGATTTTTGCCGAAGTTTTCACAACAAAGCGGGAAGCCATGCAGGCGGAATATTATTTCAAAAAACTAACTCGAAAGAAAAAAGAGCTATATATAGAAGAAAAGCGGAACAGCAAGGAGGCTGTATATGTTAAGGCGCCAAATGAGCTTTAATGGAAAGTCGGACATGGGGATTCTTTATTTGGTCCCAACCCCAATTGGAAATTTAGAAGATATGACATTTCGGGCGATCGACACACTGAAATCAGTGGATGCGATTGCTGCGGAAGATACAAGACAAACGAAGAAACTTTGTCATGTATATGAAATTGAAACACCGCTCGTTAGTTATCACGAACATAATAAAGAGAGCAGCGGCCATAAAATTATAGAATGGCTGAAGTCGGGAAAAAACATTGCTCTTGTCAGTGATGCCGGGCTGCCGACGATTTCTGATCCGGGGGCGGAAATCGTGAAGGATTTTACAGAGATAGGCGGTTATGTTGTTCCGCTGCCGGGAGCCAATGCTGCATTAACGGCTCTAATCGCTTCAGGTATTGTACCGCAGCCTTTCTTCTTTTACGGTTTTCTCAACAGACAGAAAAAAGAAAAGAAGAAGGAGCTGGATGGTCTTAAAAAACGGAAGGAAACGATTATCTTTTATGAAGCACCCCATAGATTGAAGGAAACTTTGTCAGTGATGGCAGAGATATTAGGTGATCGGGAAATTGCTGTTACGCGCGAACTCACAAAGAAATATGAAGAGTTTATCAGAGGCACGATAACCGAGGTCATTGAATGGGCAAACGAGGATCAGATACGCGGTGAGTTTTGTCTCGTCGTAGAAGGCAGTAAAAATGAAGAATCAGATGAGGAAACACAATGGTGGGAAGACCTCACGACGAAAGAACATGTCGAACATTACATCTCGAAAGGCGCTACTTCTAAAGAAGCTATTAAAAAAGCAGCAGTCGATCGCAATGTTCCAAAGCGTGAAGTGTATGATGCTTATCATATTCAGCAATAAAAAAACGTTCTTGTGTCATAACAAGAACGTTTTTTGTATGAGAAATGTTTATTTAAGGTTTTGAAGATGGTTTTGGATTTCGCTGATGATTTGCTCAGCGCCTTCTTTACTAAGGACCAATTTACCGCCTGCAAGTTTAAGGTTATCATCAGAAACTTCACCAGTTACTTGGCAAGTCATGTTTGGTTTATATTTTTTAAGGATGATTTTTTCGTCATCAACATAAATTTCAAGAGCATCTTTTTCTGCAATTCCAAGAGTACGACGCAATTCGATAGGAATAACTACACGTCCTAGCTCATCAACTTTACGTACAATACCAGTAGATTTCATAAACTTTCTCCTCCCAAGAGATGATTATTTGTTTAAATTATATTTTTCTTCGTCATTATTCGACAAAATCCTTACCTTCATAGCATAACAAGGTTTCCAATAATCGTCAATCATTTTGTTTGCTATTGATTGTAAGATTTAGTTCTTATAGTCAGTAATGTATCAGAAACTACTGAAATAACAGCTTTTTATAAACTTCTAATAAAGCTATTATCCTACTAAAAATCCTTTTAAATCAAGAC
The DNA here is from genome assembly GCF_026796395.1 of Bacillus sp. T17B1. Classification (NCBI taxonomy): domain Bacteria; kingdom Bacillati; phylum Bacillota; class Bacilli; order Caryophanales; family Bacillaceae; genus Bacillus; species Bacillus sp. T17B1. Next base: position 45,274 of record NZ_JALAYA010000009.1, on the reverse strand, counting down.
TTTCGAACCAAGGTTTATTATTTCATTTGATTATATACGACAAAATTCGACATGGACAGACTTTTTTTACTTTCATTAAAGATTTTTAATTTTAATTATTCTTTTTCAGGGCATACGTATATATTCTTGATCTTAAAGGCTAAGATGGTATCATAGATAAAGGATAAATATAAATAATATTCATATATGATTTGCACTTATCGCCGCTCTCGTCCTTTGGGCGGGAGCTTTTTGACATTCTGATTGGGAGGTTTCAAGATGCCGCAAGAAAACAATACATTTTACATTACAACACCGATTTATTATCCGAGCGGGAAATTACATATCGGCCATGCATATACGACAGTCGCGGGAGATGCGATGGCACGCTACAAAAGATTAAAAGGATTCGATGTTCGCTATTTAACAGGAACGGACGAGCATGGACAAAAAATTCAGCAAAAAGCTGAACAGGAAAACATTACACCTCAGGAGTATGTGGATCGTGCAGCGGCAGATATTCAGAAACTGTGGAAGCAGCTTGAAATCTCAAATGACGACTTTATCCGTACGACAGAAAAACGGCATAAAGTTGTGATTGAAAAGGTGTTTCAAAAGCTTCTTGATAACGGAGACATCTATCTTGATGAATATGAAGGCTGGTACAGTATCCCGGATGAAACATTCTACACGGAAACGCAGCTGGTTGATATTGAGCGAAATGAAAAGGGAGAGGTCATCGGTGGTAAAAGCCCTGACAGCGGACACCCAGTTGAATTAATCAAAGAGGAATCTTATTTCTTCCGTATGGGTAAATATGCGGATCGTCTTTTGAAATTCTATGAAGAAAACCCGACATTCATTCAGCCGGAATCACGCAAAAACGAAATGATTAACAACTTTATCAAGCCTGGACTTGAGGATTTGGCTGTATCACGTACCACTTTTGACTGGGGTGTAAAGGTGCCGGAAAATCCAAAACACGTTGTATATGTCTGGATTGACGCGCTATTTAACTATTTAACAGCACTCGGTTATGATACAGAAAATGATGAGCTTTATCAAAAATATTGGCCTGCCGATGTTCATTTAGTCGGTAAGGAAATTGTTCGATTCCATACCATTTACTGGCCAATTATGCTGATGGCCCTGGATCTGCCGCTGCCGAAGCAAGTATTTGCGCATGGCTGGCTTTTGATGAAAGACGGAAAAATGTCGAAATCAAAAGGGAACGTTGTAGATCCAGTTACATTAATTGAACGCTACGGTTTGGATGAGCTTCGTTATTATCTGCTTCGCGAAGTGCCATTCGGATCAGATGGTGTATTCACGCCGGAGGGTTTTGTTGAGCGGATTAACTATGATTTAGCGAATGATTTAGGAAACCTTTTAAATCGTACGGTTGCGATGATCAATAAGTATTTTGACGGACAAATCGGTTCTTACAAGGGTGCCGTGACGGAATTTGACCAAACGCTCACTTCTGTCGCTGAAGAAACAGTGAAGACTTACGAGAAAGCAATGGAAAACATGGAATTCTCGGTAGCTCTTTCGACATTATGGCAGCTAATCAGCCGCACAAATAAATACATTGATGAGACAGCTCCATGGGTGCTTGCCAAAGATCCGGCAAAAAAAGAAGAACTGCACTCAGTTATGTATCACCTTGCTGAATCATTGCGTATTTCAGCAGTGCTGCTTCAGCCGTTCTTAACGAAGACACCAGAAAAAATGTTCGAGCAGCTTGGCATTACTGATGAAGCTTTAAAAGCTTGGGATAGCATTACAGCTTTCGGCCAGCTGAAAGATACAAATGTACAAAAAGGCGAGCCGTTGTTCCCGCGTTTAGAGGCAGAAGAAGAAATTGCTTACATCAAAGGGAAAATGCAGGGCTCGGCGCCAGCTAAGGAAGAAGCAAAAGAAGAAGAGCCGCAAGAGGTTGATTGTTTACCTGAAATTACGATTGATCAATTTATGGATGTAGAACTTCGCGTGGCTGAGGTCATTCAGGCAGAGCCGGTGAAAAAAGCGGACCGTTTATTGAAGCTGCAGCTGGATCTTGGCTTTGAAAAACGCCAAGTTGTTTCCGGCATTGCAAAGCACTATAAGCCTGAAGAGCTTATTGGGAAAAAACTTGTTTGTGTAACAAATTTAAAACCGGTTAAACTGAGAGGAGAGCTCTCTCAAGGTATGATCCTTGCAGGCGAAGCAGACGGCGTATTAAAAGTCGTGTCTATCGATCAGTCGTTACCAAAAGGCACAAGAATTAAATAATGATAAACAAAAGGTGTTTCACGTGTAACAATTCGTCGAACACCTTTTGTGTTTCGACAAGAAAGGAGTTTTTGACTTATGTTATTTGACACACACGCGCATTTAAATGCAGAACAATATGATACTGATTTGGAAGAGGTGATTGAACGGGCAAAAGCTGAAAAAGTGGAACGAATTGTTGTAGTTGGTTTTGACCGTCCGACTATTAGCCGTGCGATGGAAATGATTGAGCAATATGATTTTATGTATGCAGCCATCGGCTGGCATCCGGTTGACGCAATTGATATGACAGAGGAAGATTTAGAGTGGATAAGAGAGCTTTCTGCTCATGAGAAAGTGGTAGCAATAGGTGAAATGGGACTGGATTATCATTGGGATAAATCTCCTAAAGATGTTCAAAAAGAGGTGTTCAGAAAACAAATCGCCTTAGCAAAAGAGGTCAACCTTCCTATTATCATTCACAACCGTGATGCAACGGAGGATGTCGTGACAATTTTGAAAGAGGAAGGCGCAGAAGCTGTGGGCGGGATTATGCACTGCTTTACAGGAAGTGCGGAAGTGGCGAGAGAATGCATGAAAATGAATTTTTATTTATCATTTGGAGGACCGGTGACATTCAAAAATGCGAAGAAGCCGAAGGAAGTTGTGAAGGAAATCCCGAATGACCGGTTGCTGATTGAAACTGACTGCCCGTTTCTCACACCTCATCCTTTTCGCGGAAAAAGAAATGAGCCAAGCTATGTGAAATATGTGGCAGAGCAAATCGCTGAATTAAAAGGAATGACCTTTGAAGAAATTGCATCAGTTACGACGGAAAATGCAAAAAGACTTTTTCGTATAAACTGACAAAAAACGCTAGCGGGTTTTGTAAGAGCTTGTCCCTTACAGCGTTTTTCTATAAAAGTTCTACATGCTTTCTTCTCCTCATAGGATAGGTTTGTCGACAAGTCTTTCTTCCGTTTCTCAGTGTAATTCAGGATAATGAAGAAGACACTGAGCTTTTTGGAGAAAGAGAGGGGAGGGTTGACAGCCTTTTATATACTCTATATAATCTCTCCGAGGAGAAGGAGGCGTTTTTCATCACACAAAAAATGAAAAAGCTGTTTTCCGTAAAGCTTAGCAAAAGCAAAGTCATTCTGGTTGCTGCTTGTTTCCTTTTGGCAGGAAGCGGGACTGCGTATGCGGCTCATGAGCTGACAAAACAATCAGTCTCAGTTTCTATCAATGGCAAAAAGAAACTTATACGCACACATGCAAAAACAGTCGGTGATCTTTTAGAGACGCTTGATATAGAGACCAGAGACGAAGACAAGATCACACCTGCTAAACAGACAAAGATAACAGCAGATATGGACGTTGTGTATGAGGCTGCAAAACCTGTGAAGCTTACAATAAACGGGGAAGAAAAGACATTATGGTCAACAGCAAAAACGGTCGGTGCATTACTGGACGAACAAGATGTTGAAGTGAAAGAACAAGATCAAATTGATCCCGCAATAGATACAGATGTTTCGAAAGACATGAAGATTAACATAGAACCCGCGTTCCAGGTTACTGTGAATGATGCAGGTAAACAAAAGAAGATCTGGACGATTTCGACTACGGTCGCTGACTTTTTAAAACAGCAAAAGATGAACATAAAAGACGAAGATAAAATCAAGCCTGCGTTAGATGCAAAACTGACGAAAGGAAAGGCTGATATTATAATTACTCGTATCGAAAAGGTCACCGATGTAGTTGAAGAGAAAATCGCGTTTGATGTGAAAAAGCAAGAAGACGCTTCTCTTGAAAAAGGGGAAGAAAAGGTCGTCCAAAAAGGAAAAGAAGGCAAGCTTAAAAAACATTTCGAAGTCGTTAAAGAAAACGGCAAAGAAGTGTCCAGAGAGCTTGTAAAAGAAGAAACAGCTGAACAAAGCAAAGATAAGGTAATTGCTGTCGGAACAAAGCAAAGCAGTCCAAAGATTGAAAAGGTCAGTACTTCCGGCGATTCAAAAACAGTTGTGTCCCGCAGCAATGAATCAACAGGCAAAGTTATGACTGTATCATCTACGGCTTATACGGCTAGCTGCAGCGGTTGTTCAGGACATACAGCTACAGGCGTCAATTTGAAAAAAAATCCAAATGCCAAAGTGATCGCTGTAGATCCAAATGTCATTCCGTTAGGCTCGAAAGTTCATGTTGAGGGCTATGGATATGCCATTGCTGCAGATACTGGTTCAGCGATTAAAGGGAACAAAATAGACGTCTTTTTCCCAGAGAAATCATCGGCGTACCGATGGGGAAATAAAACAGTCAAAATTAAAATCTTAAATTAATATATACTTATCTATTCAGAGGGTTTTGCGCCCTCTGTTTTTTTCGTTATAATAGACAAAGTGTATTTTCTGCTTATTAGACGCTCGACATAAGAAAAAGTTTCATAAATATACAAAAGTTTTTATTTTGTTTTGGAGGAAATAATGAAAATTAAAGAGATCATTGTGGTCGAGGGGCGTGACGATACGGCCCGCATCAAATTGGCTGTTGATGCAGACACAATTGAAACAAATGGTTCAGCCATTGATGATAAAGTGATTGACCGAATTCGTTTAGCCCAGAAGACGAGAGGCGTCATTATTTTAACGGATCCGGACTTCCCGGGAGAGAAGATTCGCAAAACCATTTCAGAGGCTGTACCCGGCTGTAAGCATGCATTTTTACCCAAGCATCTTGCTAAACCTAAAAACAAGCGAGGAATTGGTGTGGAGCACGCATCGATTGAAAGCATTAGGGCATGTTTAGAAAACGTGCACGAAGAGATGGAAGCGCAGCCGAGTGATATTTCAGCTGAGGATTTGATTCATGCTGGACTGATTGGCGGATCTGCGGCCAAACGCCGACGCGAACGACTGGGTGATCTGTTGAAAATCGGTTATACAAATGGCAAACAACTTCAAAAACGGCTGCAAATGTTTCAAATTAAAAGAAGTGATTTTATGAGTGCGCTCGATACCGTTAAGCGGGAGGAACAGAATGAATAAAGATATTGCGACACCAATTAGAACGAAAGAGATACTGAAAAAATACGGTTTTTCTTTTAAAAAGAGCTTAGGACAAAATTTCTTAATTGATACGAACATTTTAGACAGAATTGTCGATCACGCGGAAGTGACGGAGAAAACTGGTGTCATAGAAATCGGCCCGGGAATCGGGGCTTTGACCGAACAGATTGCCAAGCGGGCGAAAAAGGTCGTGGCATTCGAGATTGACCAGCGATTATTGCCTATCCTGAAGGATACACTGTCTCCTTATGACAATGTCACTGTCATTCATCAGGACGTATTAAAGGCGGATGTCAAATCGGTGATTGAAGAACAATTTCAAGACTGTGATGAGATTATGGTTGTAGCCAACCTTCCTTATTACGTGACAACGCCGATTATCATGAAACTGCTGGAAGAACATCTTCCGCTGAAAGGGATTGTGGTCATGCTGCAAAAAGAAGTGGCAGAGCGCATGGCGGCAGACCCTTCATCTAAGGAGTACGGCTCGCTTTCAATTGCGGTGCAATTTTATACAGAAGCCAAAACGGTGATGACAGTTCCGAAAACTGTGTTTGTTCCTCAGCCAAACGTTGATTCCGCAGTCATTCGGCTGATTCTCCGCGACGGCCCGGCAGTGGACGTGGAGAACGAAGCCTTTTTCTTTCAATTAATCAAGGCAAGCTTTGCTCAGCGCCGTAAAACGCTGCTTAATAACTTAGTCAACAATTTGCCTGAAGGAAAAGCACAAAAATCAACGATTGAGCAAGTGCTGGAAGAAACAAATATTGATGGCAAGCGCCGAGGCGAATCTCTGTCTATTGAGGAGTTCGCCGCGCTGTCTAACGGATTGTATAAAGCCCTTTTCTAAAAGGGCTTTTTGTTTTGCGCACCACATGGACTGCCGCTACATAGGCTAGAGAAGGACCTTTCATTCAATGATAAGAAAAACTTGGACTCAGCGAAAAAAGGCGCTTTCTCAAGGCTCTTTCTTTCATGATGAGGCTTAGTCTATGTGTGGAGTGAGGAACGTGCAATTTCAAATAGGGGATATGGTAGCCAGAAAATCCTATCAAATGGATGTTTTGTTTCGCATTATAGGGATAGAGCAAACAAGCAAAGGAAATTCCATTGCTATTTTGCATGGTGATGAAGTCAGGCTGATTGCTGATTCGGATTTTTCTGATCTGGTAGCAGTGAAAAAAGATGAGCAGATGATGCGGAAAAAGAAAGATGAGAGCAGAATGAATGAATCGCTCGAATTGCTCCGCCAGGATTATAAGCTGCTCAGAGAAAAGCAGGAGTACTACGCGACAAGCCAATATCAGCATGAGGAGCATTATTTTCATATGCCGGGCAAGGTGCTTCATCTGGATGGTGATGAAGCATATCTCAAAAAATGCTTGAATGTCTATAAAAAAATTGGAGTGCCGGTCTACGGCATCCACTGCCATGAAAAGAAAATGTCTGCTTCTATTGGAGAATTGCTCGACAAATATCGACCTGACATCCTGGTGATAACAGGGCATGATGCATACTCGAAGCAAAAGGGCAGCATTGATGATTTGAACGCGTACAGACATTCAAAGCACTTTGTTGAGACGGTTCAGAATGCCCGAAAAAAGACCCCTCACTTAGATCAGCTTGTTATATTTGCGGGGGCCTGCCAATCCCATTTTGAATCACTCATAAAAGCGGGGGCAAATTTCGCGAGTTCACCATCAAGAGTCAACATTCATGCGCTTGATCCGGTATATATCGTCGCGAAAATCAGCTTTACGCCGTTTATGGAACGTATCAATGTATGGGAAGTACTCCGAAATACGCTGACAAGAGAGAAAGGGCTCGGAGGTATTGAAACAAGAGGAGTGCTGAGAATTGGAATGCCTTATAAGTCTAATTAACAGCTGAAAACCTGTATAGGAGATCTATGCGGGTTTTTTATTTTGCCTAATGATACATAATTTACCGAAGCTTGCGGAAAATAATTGAGGAATCATAGAATTTTGTCAAAATAATTTTATTGACAACGTCTCATTAACGTTGATATAATTTAAATTTTATTTGACAAAAATGGGCTCGTGTTGTACAATAAATGTAGTGAGGTGGATGCAATGGCGAAGACGTTGTCCGATATTAAAAGATCGCTTGATGGGAATTTAGGTAAGAGGCTGACGTTAAAAGCAAACGGTGGCCGCCGAAAAACGATTGAGCGCTCGGGCATTTTAGCTGAGACGTACCCTTCTGTTTTTGTGATACAACTAGATCAAGACGAGAACTCGTTTGAAAGAGTTTCATACAGTTATGCTGATATTTTGACTGAGACTGTTGAGCTGACATTTAATGATGACGCCGCAAGCTCAGTGGCATTTTAACGGGCAGTGAACCTTTTGTTTACTGCTTTTTGTTTTGCCCTTTTTTGGTTTCCAGTAATTTTAATGAGAGTTCCATCTGATTTAACAAAAGATAAAACAGTCACATATTATCGTGACGTGCACGAATGGCTATCACTTCTAAAAAAAGGGGTTGTTTCGTTTGGGCAGACGTCGTGGAGTTATGTCAGATGAGTTTAAATATGAGCTGGCTAAAGACCTTGGTTTTTATGACACAGTCAAAAATGGCGGCTGGGGCGAAATTCGGGCCCGCGATGCCGGTAACATGGTAAAGCGCGCTATTGAAATCGCCGAACAGCAAATGGCTCAGAACCAGAATAACCGATAAGGATGTGACCCGGGGGACGTACTGTTCCCCGGTTTTTGTGTTGGATATAAATACATAATTGGCTGCAATATGGATATGTTCATCCTGCACTTCAAATGTGATACAATGTTCATACTTATGTTTAGATGGAGAAGTAGGTGAAAGCTATGCGTATTTTAGAAAAAGCGCCAGCCAAGATCAATCTGTCACTTGACGTCACCCGAAAACGCCCGGATGGCTATCATGAAGTCGAAATGATTATGACGACAATTGATTTAGCAGATCGAATTGAATTGACGGAGCTGGCAGAGGACGAAGTGAGGGTTTCCTCCCACAACCGTTTTGTGCCCGATGACCAAAGAAACTTAGCTTATCAGGCTGCCAAGCTGATCAAGGACAGATATAACGTGAAAAAGGGAGTTTCCATCATGATTACGAAGGTGATTCCGGTGGCAGCCGGTCTTGCCGGCGGAAGCAGTGATGCAGCGGCGACCCTTAGAGGGTTGAACAGACTGTGGAATTTAAATCTTTCCGCAGAAACGCTTGCTGAGCTTGGTGCGGAGATTGGCTCCGACGTTTCATTTTGTGTCTATGGCGGAACTGCACTAGCAACAGGACGCGGCGAGAAAATTAAACACATCAGCACGCCTCCGCACTGCTGGGTCATTTTAGCGAAGCCGACAATCGGTGTTTCAACTGCTGAAGTGTACAGACAGCTAAAGGTGGATGATATAGAGCATCCTGATGTACATGGCATGATTGAGGCTATAGAGGAAAAGAGTTTTCAAAAGATGTGCAGACGTTTAGGAAATGTGCTTGAATCTGTTACGCTTGATATGCATCCAGAAGTTGCGATGATAAAAAACCAGATGAAACGTTTCGGTGCAGATGCCGTTTTAATGAGCGGGAGCGGCCCGACAGTGTTTGGGCTGGTTCAGTATGAGTCGAAGGTGCAGAGAATTTATAACGGATTAAGAGGCTTCTGCGATCAGGTTTATGCGGTGCGAATGATCGGCGAACAGAACGCTCTTGATTAAATCCGTATATTAAGTTATATTGATCTTAAAATATTCGGATTTTGGGGGTAAGTTCATGAAGTTTCGTCGCAGCGGCAGATTGGTGGACTTAACAAATTATTTGTTAACCCATCCGCACGAGTTAATACCGCTAACCTTTTTTTCTGAGCGGTATGAATCTGCAAAATCATCGATCAGTGAAGATTTAACAATTATTAAGCAAACCTTTGAGCAGCAGGGGATCGGTACTTTGCTTACTGTTCCCGGAGCTGCCGGAGGCGTCAAATATATTCCGAAAATGAAGCAGGCTGAAGCTGAAGAGTTTGTGCAGACACTTGGACAGTCGCTGGCAAATCCTGAACGTATCCTTCCGGGCGGCTATGTATATTTAACGGATATCTTAGGAAAGCCATCGGTACTCTCCAAGGTAGGGAAGCTGTTTGCATCAGTGTTTGCAGAACGCGAAATTGATGTTGTCATGACCGTTGCCACGAAAGGCATCCCTCTGGCGTACGCAGCTGCGAGCTATCTGAATGTGCCTGTCGTCATCGTTCGCAAAGACAACAAGGTAACAGAGGGCTCCACAGTCAGCATTAATTACGTCTCAGGCTCCTCAAACCGCATTCAAACGATGTCACTTGCGAAAAGAAGCATGAAAACCGGTTCAAACGTACTCATTATAGATGACTTTATGAAAGCAGGCGGTACTATTAATGGTATGATTAACCTGTTGGATGAGTTTAACGCAAATGTATCGGGGATCGGCGTCTTGGTTGAAGCCGAAGGAGTAAATGAACGTCTTGTTGATGAATATATGTCACTGCTTACTCTTTCAACCATCAACATGAAAGAGAAGTCCATTGAAATTCAGAATGGTAATTTTCTGCGTTTTTTTAAAGACAATCTTTTAAAGAATGGAGAGACGGAATCATGACAAAAGCAGTCCACACAAAACATGCCCCAGCGGCAATCGGGCCTTACTCACAAGGGATTATCGTAAACAATATGTTTTACAGCTCAGGCCAAATTCCTTTGACTCCTTCAGGCGAAATGGTGAACGGTGATATTAAGGAGCAGACTCATCAAGTGTTCAGCAACTTAAAAGCGGTGCTGGAAGAAGCGGGTGCTTCTTTAGAAACAGTTGTAAAAGCAACTGTATTTATCGCGGATATGGAACAGTTTGCGGACGTGAACGAAGTGTACGGACAATATTTTGACACTCACAAACCGGCGAGATCTTGTGTTGAAGTTGCGAGACTTCCGAAGGACGCACTGGTCGAGATCGAAGTTATTGCATTGGTAAAATAATAAGAAGAAAAGTGATTCTGGGTGAGCCGGAATCACTTTTTTATTTACCTTATGCCCGAAAAGAAAGCTTCATGACCTAATTGTGTAACTATATCCTATTTTTTCAAAAAATATTTTAAAAACATGCAGGATTTCAGAAAAAATCGTGGAATTGATACACTAATGCTTTTATATAGGGAAAAGGTGGTGAACTACTGTGGAAGTTACTGACGTAAGATTACGCCGCGTGAATACCGATGGTCGCATGAGAGCGATTGCATCCATCACGCTGGATCACGAATTTGTTGTTCATGATATTCGTGTGATCGATGGAAACAATGGTCTTTTCGTTGCGATGCCGAGTAAACGCACCCCTGATGGAGAGTTCCGCGATATTGCTCATCCTATTAATTCAAGCACGCGAGGTAAGATTCAAGATGCCGTGTTAAATGAGTATCATCGTCTGGGTGACACTGAAGCATTAGAATTCGAAGAAGCTGGAGCTTCTTAAAAAATAACCAAAAAGCAAGGACTGCTGAAAGGGCTGACAAAAGCCTTTTGCCGGCGGTCCTTTTTTATTTCTGATTTTTCAAACTTAATTGTACTCAATAGAAAATTCTTGCACTTCATCAAGTCTCCTTGAAATCAGAAGATATTTAGGATATATTTTTCTATGGATAAAAGGGATATTGGAGGCCAATAAATGGATAAGCGGTTTGCAGTTGTTTTAGCTGCTGGACAAGGAACGAGAATGAAATCAAAGCTTTATAAAGTCCTTCATCCAGTTTGCGGTAAGCCTATGGTTGAGCACGTCGTGGACGAAGCCTTAAAGTTATCTTTATCAAAGCTTGTCACGATTGTCGGACATGGTGCGGAAGAAGTGAAAAAGCAGCTTGGTGATAAAAGCGAGTACGCGCTTCAAGCAGAACAGCTTGGCACTGCTCATGCTGTAAAACAGGCACAGCCATTTCTTGCTGACGAAAAAGGCGTCACGATTGTCATTTGCGGAGATACGCCGCTTTTAACAGCAGATACAATGGAACAGATGCTGAAAGAACATACACAAAGAGAAGCGAAAGCGACGATTTTAACTGCGGTTGCAGAAGATCCAACCGGATACGGCCGTATTATTCGCGGCGAAAACGGAGCAGTTCAAAAAATCGTTGAGCACAAGGACGCCTCTGAGGAAGAACGTCTTGTGACCGAGATCAATACTGGTACGTATTGCTTTGACAATGAAGCGTTATTCCGGGCCATTGATCAGGTGTCTAATGACAATGCTCAAGGTGAGTATTATTTGCCGGATGTCATAGAGATTCTTAAAAACGAAGGCGAAACTGTTGCCGCTTACCAGACTGATAATTTCCAAGAGACGCTCGGAGTTAATGATAGAGTTGCTCTTTCTCAGGCAGAACAATTTATGAAAGAGCGTATTAATAAACGGCATATGCAAAATGGCGTAACGCTGATTGACCCAATGAATACTTATATTTCACCTGACGCTGTCATCGGAAGCGATACTGTAATTTACCCCGGAACTATGATTAAAGGTGAGGTGCAAATTGGAGAAGATACGATTATCGGACCTCATACGGAGATTATGGATAGTTCCATTGGCAGCCGTACGGTTATTAAACAATCGGTAGTCAATCACAGTAAAGTGGGGAATGATGTAAACATAGGACCTTTTGCTCACATCAGACCTGATTCTACCATTGGGAATGAAGTGAAGATCGGAAACTTTGTTGAAATCAAAAAGACTCAATTCGGAGACCGAAGCAAGGCTTCTCATTTAAGCTATGTCGGTGATGCTGAGGTAGGCATAGACGTAAACTTGGGCTGTGGTTCAATAACTGTCAATTATGATGGAAAGAATAAATATTTGACGAAAATTGAAGATGGCGCCTTTATCGGCTGTAATTCCAACTTGGTTGCCCCTGTCACAGTCGGAGAGGGCGCTTATGTTGCAGCAGGTTCAACTGTTACTGAAGATGTACCTGGAAAAGCGCTTGCCATTGCTAGAGCGAGACAAGTAAATAAAGACGATTATGTGAAAAATATTCATAAAAAATAATCCTAAAATTCGGAGGTTTATCCATGTCTAATCAATACGGAGATAAGAATTTAAAGATTTTTTCTTTGAATTCGAATCCAGAGCTTGCAAAAGAAATCGCAGATATAGTTGGAGTTCAATTAGGGAAATGTTCTGTCACAAGATTTAGTGACGGGGAAGTCCAAATTAATATCGAAGAAAGTATTCGCGGATGTGATTGTTATATCATCCAGTCTACAAGTGACCCCGTTAACGAGCATATTATGGAACTCTTGATTATGGTAGATGCGTTAAAACGCGCTTCTGCAAAAACAATTAACATTGTAATTCCTTATTACGGTTATGCACGTCAAGACAGAAAAGCAAGATCCCGTGAGCCAATCACAGCAAAACTTTTTGCTAATCTGCTTGAAACAGCCGGTGCGACTCGTGTGATTGCACTTGACCTGCATGCGCCGCAAATTCAAGGATTCTTTGATATACCGATTGACCACTTAATGGGTGTTCCGATTTTAGGAGAATATTTTGAAGGCAAAAACCTTGAAGATATCGTCATTGTTTCCCCAGATCACGGCGGTGTGACACGCGCCCGCAAACTGGCTGACCGACTAAAAGCACCGATTGCGATTATCGATAAACGCCGTCCGCGTCCAAACGTGGCGGAAGTCATGAATATTGTAGGGAATATCGAAGGGAAGACCGCTATCCTTATTGATGACATCATTGATACTGCAGGTACCATTACACTTGCTGCTAATGCGCTCGTTGAAAACGGAGCGAAAGAAGTATATGCATGCTGTACACACCCTGTACTATCAGGCCCAGCTGTTGAACGGATTAATAATTCAACAATTAAAGAGCTTGTTGTGACAAACAGCATCAAGCTTCCTGAAGAAAAGAAAATTGAACGGTTTAAGCAGCTTTCAGTCGGACCGCTTTTGGCTGAAGCGATTATTCGCGTTCATGAGCAGCAATCAGTTAGCTATCTGTTCAGCTAAACCGATTTTTTGAGGTTTAATTCCTTATCGTTATGGGTATTGTTTGTAATAGGACAATAAAACGATAATAGGATGGTGCTGAATATGGCAACGTTAACGGCAAAAGAAAGAACGGACTTTACTCGTTCGTCTCTTCGGAATATCCGTACTTCAGGACATGTTCCAGGTATCATATATGGGAAAGACACGGGGAACAAACCTGTATCATTAGACAGTGTGGAGCTGATCAAAACGTTGAGGGACGAAGGTAAAAATGCAGTCATCACGCTTGACGTCAGCGGAGAAAAACATTCTGTCATGGTAACAGATCTGCAAACGGACCCGCTGAAAAATGAAATCACTCATGCTGACTTTCAAGTGGTCAATATGAGAGAAGACATTGAGGTAGAAGTTCCGATTCACCTGACTGGAGAAGCCATTGGAGTGAAAAACGGAGGAGTGTTGCAGCAGCCGTTATATACACTCACTGTAAAGGCTAAGCCAAAAGCCATTCCGCAAACGATTGAGGCTGATATTTCAAACCTCGATGTAAATGAAGTGCTGACTATTGCGGAATTGCCTGCTGGCGCTGACTACTCCTTTAATCATGAATCAGATGAGGTCGTGGCTTCTATTCTTCCTCCGCAGCAGCAGGAAACAGCTGAGATAGATGAAGAGGAATCTGCCGATGCTCAGCCTGAAGGTGAAAACAAAGAACAATAATAGCTTAAGGCGTAACCCTCCCGCGGTTACGTCTTTTGTGCTAGAATGAGAAGAATTATAGCCCGCTTATGCAGACGGGAGTTTATGTGACTAAGGGAGGATACGCCATGCTTGTGATAGCCGGTCTCGGAAACCCGGGGAAGAATTATGAAAATACACGGCATAATGTCGGGTTTATGGTGATAGATCAGCTTGCAAAGGAATGGAATATTGAGCTGAATCAAAATAAATTTAACGGATTATATGGAACCGGATTTGTTTCCGGCAAAAAGGTTCTACTTGTTAAACCGCTTACATATATGAATTTATCAGGAGAATGTTTGCGGCCTTTAATGGACTATTATGATGTCGATAACGAAGATTTGACAGTCATATACGATGACCTGGATCTTCCGACTGGCAAGATCCGTTTAAGAACAAAAGGAAGCGCCGGTGGGCACAATGGCATCAAATCACTGATTCAGCATCTTGGAACATCCGAGTTTGACCGCATCCGCATCGGAATCGGCCGGCCTGTAAACGGCATGAAGGTCGTTGATTATGTGTTAGGCTCCTTCACCAAGGAGGAGGCACCCGACATTGATGGAGCGATCGGTAAGTCCGTGAAGGCTTGTGAAGCTTCTCTGAGCAAACCGTTTTTAGAAGTCATGAATGAATTTAACGCAAAGGTATAAAATGAATGAACAAAGCCCATACTACACCAAAATGAGTTTTTCATCAGGAGGTCCCTTGTATGGCTTTGCATTATTATTGTCGTCATTGCGGAGTGAAAGTAGGCTGTCTCGAATCTTCCTTGGTATCGACTGACTCACTTGGATTTCAGCACTTAACAAACGAGGAAAGAAACGATATGATTTCTTATAAAGAAAATGGAGATGTCCATGTTTCGACGATCTGTGAAGATTGCCAAGAGGCGCTTGACCGAAATCCGCATTACCACGAACATCACACATTTATTCAATAAAAAGCTTTGGTGTAGACACTAGACCAAAGCGTTTTTCTGTTCTCACAGGAAATAGAGAGGAGGGGCCATATGGACAACATTCAAACCTTTATTAAAGAAAGCGATGACTTTAAATCCATCATCAACGGTTTACAAGAGGGGCTGAAGGAACAGCTGCTCGCGGGTCTGTCGGGTTCCGCGCGTTCTGTTTTTACTGCTGCCCTGGCTAATGAAACGAATAAGCCTATCTTTCTAATCACTCATAACTTGTATCAAGCTCAGAAAGTAACGGATGATCTGACTTCACTTCTAGAGAATCGGTCTGTCCTTTTGTACCCTGTCAATGAACTCATTTCATCAGAAATCGCAATCGCAAGCCCTGAATTGCGGGCACAGCGATTAGATGTCATTAATAGATTAACGAATGGTGATGCGCCAATTGTCGTTGCTCCTGTAGCTGCACTTAGAAGAATGTTGCCGCCTGTAGAGGTCTGGAAAAACAGCCAAATGCTCATTCAAGTGGGCCATGACATCGAACCTGATCAGCTTGCATCACGGCTGGTAGAGGTAGGATATGAGCGCTCTGATATGGTATCGGCACCCGGAGAATTCAGTATTCGCGGAGGGATTATTGACATTTACCCGCTGACTTCAGAGCATCCGGTAAGAATTGAACTTTTTGACACCGAAGTGGATTCAATCCGCAGCTTTAATTCAGATGATCAGCGGTCAATTGAGACCCTTACCTCAATCAATATTGGTCCTGCCAAGGAATTGATTATCAGACCTGAAGAGAAAGTGCGGGCATTGGAGAAAATCGATAAAGGTCTTGCCGCAAGCCTGAAAAAATTAAAGGTCGACAAGCAAAAAGAAATTCTTCATGCGAATATTTCTCACGATAAAGAACGCCTGTCTGAAGGCCAGACAGATCAGGAGCTGGTGAAGTATCTCTCATATTTCTATGAAAAGCCTGCTAGTTTGCTAGATTATACACCTGATAACACACTTCTGATTTTGGATGAAGTCAGCAGGATTCATGAGATGGAAGAGCAGCTTCAAAAAGAAGAAGCGGAGTTCATTACAAACCTTCTTGAGGAAGGGAAAATTCTGCATGATATCAGTTTGTCATTCAACTTCCATAAAATAGTAGCTGGGCAAAAACGGCCTCTGCTTTACTATTCCTTATTTTTGCGGCACGTACAGCATACGAGTCCGCAGAATATCGTCAATGTATCAAGCAGGCAAATGCAGAGTTTCCATGGCCAAATGAACGTACTCGCGGGTGAAATGGAGCGTTTTAAAAAATCCAACTTCACCGTTGTATTCTTAGGAGCTAACAAGGAACGTACACAGAAATTATCATCTGTTCTGGCTGATTATGATATCGAAGCCGCTATGACAGACAGCAAAAAAGCACTTGTTCAGGGACAGGTCTATATCATGGAAGGTGAGCTACAATCGGGGTTTGAGCTGCCATTAATGAAGCTTGCTGTTATTACGGAAGAAGAACTGTTCAAAAACCGTGTGAAAAAGAAGCCTCGAAAACAGAAGCTTACCAATGCTGAGCGCATTAAGAGCTATTCCGAGCTTCAAATCGGTGATTATGTCGTTCATATTAATCACGGAATCGGAAAGTACTTAGGGATCGAAACCCTTGAAATCAATGGAATCCATAAAGACTATTTGAATATACATTACCAGGGAAGCGACAAGCTTTACGTCCCTGTTGAACAAATTGACCAGGTGCAAAAATATGTCGGCTCTGAAGGAAAAGAGCCCAAGCTGTATAAATTAGGCGGAAGCGAATGGAAACGGGTCAAGAAAAAAGTAGAAACATCCGTTCAGGATATTGCTGATGATTTAATTAAGCTGTATGCCGAAAGGGAAGCGAGCAAGGGCTATGCGTTTTCTCCTGACCATGAGATGCAGCGTGAATTCGAATCAGCGTTCCCTTATCAAGAGACTGAGGATCAGCTCCGTTCCATTCATGAAATCAAAAAGGACATGGAAAGAGAACGTCCGATGGACCGTTTGCTGTGCGGAGATGTAGGTTACGGAAAAACAGAAGTTGCCATACGTGCTGCGTTTAAGGCCATCGGGGACGGAAAACAGGTAGCTCTGCTCGTTCCAACAACGATTTTGGCACAGCAGCACTATGAAACCATTACTGAACGCTTCCAGGATTATCCGATTAATATTGGCCTTCTCAGCAGATTCAGAACGAGAAAAGAAGCAAACGAAACAATCAAAGGATTGAAAAATGGCACTGTAGATATCGTTATCGGGACGCACCGGCTGCTATCAAAAGATGTCGTGTATAAAGACTTAGGGCTCCTCATCATTGATGAAGAGCAGCGTTTCGGTGTAACGCATAAAGAAAAGATCAAACAGATCAAAGCCAATGTTGATGTATTAACATTAACAGCAACGCCGATTCCGCGTACGCTGCATATGTCTATGCTTGGCGTAAGGGATCTTTCAGTCATCGAGACACCGCCGGAAAACCGCTTCCCTGTACAGACATATGTTGTGGAATACAACGGTGCCCTTGTCAGAGAGGCGATCGAACGTGAGCTTGCACGCGGAGGACAGGTCTATTTCTTGTACAACCGGGTAGAGGATATTGAGCGGAAAGCGGATGAGATCTCAATGCTTGTCCCTGATGCGAAGGTGGCGTATGCGCACGGGAAAATGACAGAAAACGAACTAGAAACCGTTATGCTGAATTTCCTTGAGGGAGAATCAGACGTTCTCGTCAGCACAACCATAATTGAAACCGGCGTAGACATCCCGAACGTTAATACGCTGATCGTATATGACGCAGACAAGATGGGTCTTTCTCAGCTTTATCAGCTGCGGGGACGCGTCGGCCGTTCTAACCGTGTGGCGTATGCGTACTTCACGTACCGCCGGGATAAAGTGCTGACAGAAGTGGCTGAAAAAAGGCTGCAGGCTATTAAAGAGTTCACAGAGCTTGGTTCCGGTTTTAAAATTGCAATGCGTGACTTGACAATTCGCGGAGCCGGGAATCTTCTTGGCGCCCAGCAGCACGGCTTCATCGATTCGGTCGGATTTGACCTCTATTCACAAATGCTGAAGGAGGCCATTGAAGAGCGTAAAGGAGATGCAGCGAAGACGGTGCAGTTTGAAACAGAAATTGATGTCGAACTTGATGCGTATATTCCTGAAAGTTACATTCAAGACGGGAAGCAGAAAATTGATATGTATAAACGCTTCAGGTCTGTGGCTACAATCGAAGAGAAGAATGAACTTCAAGACGAAATGATTGACCGGTTCGGAAACTATCCAAAAGAGGTCGAATACTTGTTTACTGTTGCGGAAATGAAGGTTTATGCGAAACACGAACGTGTTGAGTTGATTAAGCAGGATAAAGATGCGGTCAGATTGACGATTTCTGAAGAAGCAAGTGCAGAAATTGACGGACAGAAGCTGTTTGAGCTCGGCAATAAATATGGCAGACAAATCGGACTGGGAATGGAAGGCAAAAAACTCAAAATCTCCATACAGACTAAAGGCCGCAGTGCCGATGAATGGCTCGAAACCGTGCTGGGTATGCTGAAGGGCTTAAAAGGTGTGAAAAAGCAAACCATTTCATCCACGTAAATTTTGTTACTCTCTGGTGTATATTACATTTGATGTGACGGATACTAATCTCAAGCGAGGCGGAAGGTGCATAAAGTAACTGCTTTAGGTCTTTCCCACATGTATATACCATCAAATGAAAGAGAGGCACCAGAGATGAAAGCAACCGGTATCGTACGTCGTATTGATGACTTAGGTCGGGTCGTCATTCCTAAAGAAATTCGCAGAACTCTGAGAATCAGGGAAGGCGATCCGCTTGAGATTTTTGTAGATCGTGACGGAGAAGTGATTTTGAAAAAGTACTCTCCGATTAGTGAGCTTGGAGACTTTGCAAAGGAGTATGCAGACGCGCTTTATGACAGTCTCGGCCATTCAGTGCTGATTTGTGACCGTGATGTATATATTGCCGTGTCGGGCAGCTCGAAAAAAGATTACTTAAACAAGTCGATCAGCGAAGTGCTGGAAAGCACAATGGATCAGCGGAGTTCCATGCTTGAGAGTGATGCAAAATCAGTACAGCTTGTTAATGGTATAGATGAGGATATGAATTCATATACTGTCGGCCCGATTGTGGCGAATGGCGATCCGATAGGCGCCGTGGTGATTTTTTCAAAGGACCAGACAATGGGCGAAGTAGAGCATAAAGCCGTTGAGACAGCAGCTGGATTTTTGGCTCGTCAAATGGAACAGTAGGTCTTATTCCTTTTATCGAAAATAGGTTTGAAAAGAACAGCTCTCCTTGGGAAGCTGTTCTTTTTCATGCATGCCCAAAAAGGATTCCAAGGGTTGGATATGGTATAATAACCTCGTTTTTATTTGTGCCGCGGTAATACGTGAACCGTATTGCCCCTGACGTTGGGAAGGAGCTTTTGGATGGACGATTCAATAGGCGTTAAACGGCATTGGATTTGGCAGGGGACTTTTGTTTTAATTCTTGCAGGCGTCATCTCAAAAATACTAAGCGCCGTTTACAGAGTCCCGTTTCAAAACATTGTCGGCGATGTTGGATTTTATATATATCAGCAGGTATATCCCTTTCTTGGTATTGCGGTCATGCTGTCCACATCAGGATTTCCGGTCATTATTTCAAAACTGATGAATGATTTTAGTGAAAAAAGCCATCACACCATATTGAAAATATCAGCGTTGTTTTTGTCTGTTATCGGTGTTTTATTATTTCTTTGCTTATATATGGGTGCTGTTCCAATCGCACTTTTTATGGGAGACTCACATCTTGCCGTGTTAATTCAAGTGACTGCGTTTGCATTTCTGCTGTTCCCTCCTGTCGCGTTGCTTAGAGGCGGTTTTCAAGGGCGGCAAGATATGCTCCCGTCAGCCTTATCGCAGATGACAGAGCAGTTCCTGCGGATTGTGGTACTCTTGGGCTTATCATTTTGGCTCGTAAAAAAGGGGGCTTCACTCTATACCGCAGGGGCGTCAGCCGCTTCCGGGTCTCTTGCCGGAAGTTTCGTTGCGTTGATCATACTCGGATTTTTTTGGTTCAAAATGAAAAGAGACAACCAAACGGAAAGGCAAAAAGAAAATGTCATAACTACAAAAGAATTGACGAAAAAACTGCTTTTATATTCGGTTACAATTTGTGTGAGCAGTTTGCTTCTTTTGTTTATCCAGCTTGTTGATGCTTTGAATTTATATGCTCTGCTCTCGGATGGTGAGGCAAGCGAAGAAGCGAAACGCTTAAAGGGGATATATGACCGGGGACAGCCCTTGCTGCAGCTCGGTTCAGTTTTCGCGGTAAGTATTGCGACGTCACTCGTTCCTTATATTTCTAAGGCCGTAAAGAACAAAGAGTTGAAGATCATGAAAGAAAAA
This sequence comes from Bacillus sp. T17B1, assembly GCF_026796395.1. Lineage (NCBI taxonomy): Bacteria > Bacillati > Bacillota > Bacilli > Caryophanales > Bacillaceae > Bacillus > Bacillus sp. T17B1. The sequence goes on along the minus strand of NZ_JALAYA010000009.1, from coordinate 24,866 downwards.
GTAACATCTTCTTTAAAACTATGTCTTGTCCTGGGCACAGGGGCCTCGGCTGGATTGATCTGCATTCTTGAGCCGGTCAATATCATGCTGTTTCAAAATGGAGAAGGGACAGCTGCGTTACAGGTATTCAGCTGCTCTATATTGTTTGCATCCTTGGCAGTTACAGCAGCTGCCGTTTTGCAGGGTGCGGGATACACAGTTTTTCCTGCGATAGCGGTAGGCACAGGCGTTGCAGTGAAATGGGTGTTAAACACTCTTTTGGTTCCGCACTATGGGATTGAAGGTGCATCACTTGCAACAGCGGTTTCCTTTGCGGCTGTCGCCGGCCTTAACTTGTATCAGCTTCGGCAAAAAGAATGGCTCGATAAGCTCAGTGGCATTTTAATTCCGCTCATTGGATCTGCCCTTTTGATGTCGGCTGTCTTGCTTGCGTATATGCGTCTCTGGACTTTCTTGATTCCTGCAGCAGGCAGAGGAGCGGCTGTGATTGAGAGTCTTTCTGCTGTTGCCATTGGTGGCATGGTGTTTATTTATTGTATGATGAAATTGGGAATATTTACAGATGAAGAGCTGAACAGTGTGCCTTTTGGCAGCAAGTTAAGCAAAATCATAAGAAGGAGAGAACAAAATGCCGGGTAATATTACAGTCGTCGGGCTTGGTGCCGGAGACATGGACCAATTGACAATTGGTATACATAGACTGCTGACGAAGGCAGATACGCTGTATGTCAGAACCAAGGATCACCCTTTAATTAAGGAGCTTGAAAAAGAAACGAAGAACATCCGTTTTTTTGACGATATATATGAGAAACATGACCAGTTCGATGCGGTATATGAGGAAATTGCAGACATCCTCTTTGAGGAGGCGCAGCGTGAGGACGTGGTTTATGCTGTACCGGGACACCCTTTTGTCGCAGAAAAAACAGTGCAGCTGCTGACAGAGCGGCAGGAAGAGGAAAATGTTCAAGTGAAAGTCGCGGGTGGACAAAGCTTTCTTGATGCCACATTCAATGCCTTGCAAATCGATCCAATTGAAGGTTTTCAATTTGTGGATGCCGGCACGTTGTCTGCAGATGAGCTTGAGCTCAAGCATCACCTGATTATTTGTCAGGTTTACGACCAAATGACCGCTTCTGAAGTCAAGCTGACATTGATGGAGAAGCTGCCTGATGATTATGAGGTTGTGATCGTGACTGCGGCTGGGAGCCGTGACGAGAGGATCCAGACAGTGCCTTTATTTGAGCTGGACCGTAATGTCGCCTTGAATAACTTAACAAGTGTTTATATTCCGCCGATTAAAGAAGAGAAGCTGCTTTATCACGAATTCTCCGCGTTCCGAGGCATTATCAGAGAGCTTCGGGGGCCTAATGGATGTCCGTGGGATAAAAAGCAGACGCATCAGTCATTAAAACAATACATGATTGAAGAGTGTTATGAACTTCTCGAAGCAATTGACGAAGAAGACACAGACCATATGATCGAAGAGCTTGGCGACGTTTTGCTTCAAGTCTTACTTCACGCGCAAATTGGTGAAGATGAAGGTTATTTCACAATTGATGATGTCATAAAAGGGATCAGTGAAAAAATGGTCCGAAGACATCCCCATGTGTTTAAAGATGTTAAGGTTCAGGATGAAAATGATGTTTTGGCAAATTGGGAAGACATAAAAAAAGCCGAAAAAAACACATCCGAAGCATCGTTATTAGACAGCGTGCCGAAAACCCTACCAGCTCTTTCGAAAGCTGCTAAACTGCAGAAAAGAGCAGCAAAGGTTGGTTTTGATTGGGAAGACGTCAGTGATATTTGGGAAAAGGTAAATGAGGAAATGAAGGAATTTTCTTCTGAGGTTTCTGAAGATCCTCATGAACAGAATCTCAAGGCTGAGTTTGGTGACATTTTGTTTGCACTTGTGAATGTAGCCCGCTTTTACAAAATAGAACCGGAGGAAGCGCTGGCCATGACCAATGACAAATTCCGGAGACGGTTCTCGTATATTGAGGAAACAGCGAAGGGAAAGGGTATCGAGCTGTCTGATATGTCTCTTGAGGACATGGACAAACTGTGGAATAAAGCAAAAGAAACTGAGAGGAGATCGTAAATATGAGATTAGATAAATTTCTAAAAGTATCACGGCTGATTAAGCGACGTACGCTAGCAAAGGAAGTAGCTGACCAGGGACGGATCGCTATTAATGGAAACCAGGCCAAAGCAAGCTCTGACGTAAAACCGGGAGATGAGTTAACGGTCCGCTTTGGTCAAAAGCTTGTAACGGTTCAAGTAAATGAGTTAAAAGACACGACGAAAAAAGAAGAAGCTGCAAACATGTATACAATCCTAAAGGAAGAAAAACTCGGCGAATAGGCTTGTTCTAAAAAAATCCCCCGCCTCATACAATGCAGTAATAATGCTAAAAGTATCGAGGATATGGGGGCTGAATAGATGAATTCATATTATGATCAAAAAGATTCTTCGTCTGTTCCGGAACAACATGATGTGACAATGAAAGGCCGGAAGCATTTGGATATTTCTGGAGTGAAGCATGTGGAGAGCTTTGATAATGAAGAATTCCTGCTGGAAACGGTGATGGGAATGCTCTCAGTTAGAGGCGAAAACCTCCAGATGAAAAATTTAGATGTTGAAAAAGGGATTGTTTCTATTAAAGGCAGGGTATTTGATTTAGTGTACTTAGACGAACAACAAGGGGATAAAGCTAAAGGGTTTTTTAGCAAGTTGTTTAAATGACGCTAACGACACAATTCTATACAATGCTGGCGATGTCCGGTATGGGCCTCTGGCTTGGGGCATCGCTTGATACATACCGGCTCTTTGTCATTCGTGCCAAAACAGCCAGATGGCTATTATTTATTCATGATATACTTTTCTGGATTGTGCAAGGGCTGCTTTTCTTTTATGTCTTGCTACATGTAAATGAGGGAGAATTCAGGCAATACATCTTTTTAGCGGTTCTGCTGGGGTTTGCGACGTATCAGAGCCTTTGCAAACGAATCTATATAAAAATACTGAAATTCGTCATTTACCTTGTTGTTTCTGTTTATCAATTCTTCAAAAAACTCATTCAGCACGTGTTATTTCGTCCTGTGGTGTGGACATGCGGAGCGATTATCTGGCTAGCGGCATCTTTTTTAAAGAAAATATACCGCTTAATCTTTTTTCTCTTGTCGTGTCTATACAAAACAGTCATGGTTCTGTGTTTTCCGATCCGTTTTATCGCAAAACAATGTTTGAAACTTCTTCCTGTAAAGATGCGTCTAACTTTTAGACGTTATTTTGAAAAAGGTGCAGGATTTCTCAAAAAGAAGAAGAAACTATTGGTAACCATAAGAACGACCATTACACGTTTTTTGAAGAGATGAAAGGAGGACCGTCTGATTTGAATTTTTCCAGAGAACGAACGATAACTGAAATACAAAACGACTATAAAGAACAAGTAGAGCGGCAGAACCAGCTGAAGAAAAGAAGACGCAAAGGGCTGTACAGACGGTTGACTGTATTCGGCGCCCTAGTGTTCCTGACGGCAATTGTGCTGGCAAGCTCTTTGTGGTCCCAAACATCTTCCCTTAGCGCAAAAGAAGAAAAGAAAGAACAGCTTGAAAAAGAACTAAAAAGTTTAAAGACAAAACAAGTAAATTTAAAAGAAGAAATATCCAAATTGAAGGATGAGGATTACGTCACAGAGCTTGCCAGAAGAGACTTATTCATGTCTGGAGACGGAGAAATTATCTTCAATGTGGAGAAGAAGAGCAAGTAGCCTTGTTGACACTTAAATTTTTATTTAGGTATAATTAAGCAAACGATCTTTTTATAAGCCTAAGGAGGAGCACTTTTTTTATGTCGATTGAAGTTGGCAGCAAGTTGCAAGGGAAAATTACAGGTATTACAAATTTTGGAGCATTTGTTGAATTGCCTGGAGGCTCAACCGGTCTCGTTCACATCAGTGAGGTAGCTGATAACTATGTCAAAGACATTAACGATCACTTAAAAGTCGGCGACCAAGTTGAAGTGAAAGTCATCAACGTTGAAAAAGACGGGAAAATTGGTTTATCTATTAAAAAAGCTAAAGACCGTCCGCAAGCCAGACCTAGAAATGATTTCCGTCCGAAAGAATCTTTTGAACAGAAAATGAATAAGTTTTTAAAAGACAGCGAAGATCGCTTGTCATCTTTAAAACGCAATACGGAATCAAAACGTGGAGGGCGCGGAGCAAGAAGAGGATAACTTGCTGCTTTCTATTAAATAAAATGAAGCATCCGTTCATCCCGGCGGATGCTTTTTTTATGATCCTCACCCGCTATAAGAGTCAGAAAATTATAACATTAAAGTTTCTGTTGACGAAAAGGACAAACCTTTGTATTATATAACTTGTGCTTAGAAGCACCAAACATTATGGCGGTGTAGCTCAGCTGGCTAGAGCGTACGGTTCATACCCGTGAGGTCGGGGGTTCGATCCCCTCCGCCGCTACCATATTTGTTTGGCCCGTTGGTCAAGCGGTTAAGACACCGCCCTTTCACGGCGGTAACACGGGTTCGAATCCCGTACGGGTCATCCTAAAAAATCGGTTTCTCTTGCAGAAGCCGATTTTTTTCATTTTTAGACAACATTCCAGAAATTCTTTTGATAAACGAATATCAAGGCAGAAACCGTCGAAGATTTCTTTGGTATTGTTACCTTCTTTTGACAAAATCCTATCTGTGCTTTCGCTATAATGACAGGCAACGAATATAACAGGTGGGAGATGAGAGGAATGGAAAAAGCAGAAAGAAGAGTGAACGGGCCAATGATGGGACAAGCCTTGGAGAAACTCCAATCTTTTTTTAACAGGGGCACGAAGCTGGTGACCCATCATTTGCATTCACTGTTTTTCTATAAAGGATTCATTTATGTCGTCATCGGATTTTTGCTTGGACGGGCTTTCATATTATCCGAGGTGCTTCCTTTCGCACTTCCTTTCTTTGGAGCGATGCTTCTTATCAGAAGAGACAAGGCGCTTTATGCGGTGCTGGCTGTGCTTGCAGGTGCGCTGACCATTTCTCCGAAGCACTCATTGCTCATACTAGCAGCATTGCTGGCATTCTTCGTATTTTCTAAAGTAGCCTCCTTCATCACCGACGATCGCGTGAAAGCACTCCCGATCGTCGTGTTTTTCTCCATGACTGCAGCAAGAGCCGGTTTCGTTTACGCTCAAAATGGCGCATTTACAACCTATGATTATGTGATGGCTGTCGTTGAAGCTGGACTATCCTTTATATTGACGCTGATCTTCCTTCAGAGCCTCCCGGTTTTCACCGTAAAAAAAGTGAAACAATCATTGAAGATAGAAGAAATTATTTGTTTCATGATCCTTATTGCTTCTGTTTTGACAGGGCTTGCCGGCTTGTCCTATCAAGGGATGCAGGCAGAACATATACTGGCTCGTTATGTTGTATTGAGTTTTTCCTTTATTGGCGGAGCAAGCATTGGCTGCACTGTTGGTGTCGTGACCGGTCTGATTCTTGGATTGGCGAATATTGGAAACCTCTATCAAATGAGTCTGCTTGCTTTCTCCGGTTTATTAGGCGGATTGCTGAAGGAAGGGAAAAAAGCGGGCGCAGCAATCGGGCTGATTGTTGGATCACTTCTTATTTCATTATATGGTGAAGGCTCTGCCGGCCTGATGACAACGCTCTACGAGTCATTAATTGCAGTTGGCCTGTTTTTGCTTACACCTCAATCGATTACAAAGAAAGTGGCGAGATATATTCCGGGAACGGTGGAGCATCTTCAAGAGCAACAGCAATATGCCAGGAAAATCAGAGATGTCACTGCTCAAAAGGTGGACCAATTCTCTAATGTATTCCACGCGCTGTCCGAAAGCTTTGCGACCTTTTACCAAGCATCTGACGAACAGACAGATGACAGCGAAGTTGATTTGTTTTTAAGCAAGATCACGGAGCATTCCTGTCAAACGTGCTACAAGAAAAACAGGTGCTGGGTACAGAACTTTGATAAAACATATGACTTAATGAAACAAGTTATGCTTGAAACAGAAGAAAAAGAATATGCGGCAAACCGAAGGCTGAAAAAAGAGTTTCATCAGTATTGCTCTAAATCAAAGCAGGTTGAAGAGCTGATTGAGGATGAACTCGCTTATCATCATGCCCATTTGACGCTTAAGAAAAAAGTGCAGGACAGCAGGCGCCTTGTAGCTGAACAGCTTTTAGGTGTTTCTGAGGTCATGGCAGACTTTTCTCGGGAAATAAAAAGAGAGCGGGAACAGCACTTTCTGCAGGAAGAGCAAATCATAGAGGCGCTTCAGCATTTTGGAATCGAAATTCAGCATGTGGAGATATATAGTCTTGAACAAGGGAATATCGATATCGAAATGACCATTCCTTTCAGCGGACATGGAGAAAGTGAAAAAATCATTGCTCCTATGCTTTCTGACATTCTGGAAGAACAAATACTTGTGAAAGCCGAACAGCACTCTCCGCATCCGAATGGATACAGTCATGTCGCCTTTGGATCAACAAAGTCATTCAGGGTGTCTACAGGAGCGGCTCACGCTGCGAAGGGCGGCGGTCTTGTCTCCGGCGACAGCTACAGCATGATGGAGCTAGGAGCCAGAAAATATGCGGCGGCAATCAGTGACGGAATGGGCAATGGCGCAAGGGCGCACTTCGAAAGCAATGAAACGATTAAGCTACTTGAGAAAATCCTTGAATCCGGCATTGATGAAAAAATAGCAATTAAAACGATCAACAGCATCCTGTCCTTGAGGACCACTGACGAGATATATTCCACGCTTGACCTTTCTATTATCGATCTTCAAGATGCCAGCTGTAAATTTTTGAAGGTCGGATCGACGCCTAGCTTTATCAAACGGGGCGACCAGGTAATGAAAGTGCAAGCGAGCAATCTGCCAATCGGTATTATTAATGAATTCGATGTGGAGGTTGTGAGTGAGCAGTTGAAAGCGGGTGATCTCTTGATTATGATGAGTGACGGCATTTTTGAGGGCCCTAAGCATGTAGAAAATCACGATTTATGGATGAAACGCAAAATGAAGGGGCTAAAAACAAATGATCCGCAGGAGATTGCCGATTTACTCATGGAGGAAGTCATCCGCACGAGATCCGGCCAAATTGAGGATGATATGACAGTTGTTGTCGTCCGGATTGACCACAATACACCGAAGTGGGCATCCATTCCTGTTCCGGCCATCTTTCAAAGCAAACAAGAAATTTCATAACGCTTCCGTATAAATCAAATTTCTTCTGGCGAAGATGGGAATATATGAATCTGAGAATCCTCGTATTCTCCAGGAGGAATGAATGTGAATAACGGACATTTAAATCAAATTTTGCTGATAACGGATGGCTGCTCGAACCATGGGGAAGACCCGCTTGCAATGGCTGCTTTTGCTAAAGAGCAGGGGATCACGGTAAATGTCATAGGTATAATGGAAGAAAACCAAATTGACCCTGAGGCTATGAAGGAAGTCGAAGGGATTGCGCTTGCCGGAGGCGGCGTACATCAGGTCGTTTATGCATCTCAGCTTTCACAAACCGTTCAAATGGTAACAAAAAAAGCAATGACGCAAACCTTACAAGGTGTAGTCAATCAAGAGCTGAAACAAATTCTCGGAAAGAATGTGGAAATGGAGGAGCTTTCTCCCGAAAAACGCGGCGAAGTCATGGAAGTGGTAGACGAGCTTGGAGAAACGGTGCATCTTCAGGTTTTGGTTCTTGTTGATACAAGCGCAAGTATGACGCCTAAGCTTCCTACAGTAAAAGAGGCGCTGATTGATTTGTCTGTCAGCCTCAATTCCCGAATCGGGAATAACGAATTTGCGATGTGTATATTTCCCGGGAAAAAACAAGAGGCCGAGCTTGTGCTGAACTGGACACCAAAGCTGCAATCTCTCTCCACACTCTTTGCAAAGCTTTCGACAGGCGGCAATACGCCGACAGGTCCGGCGATACGGGAAGCGACGCAGCAATTTGAAAAAATCCGCTCAAGAAGGAGCATGCTGGCAGATGATGAACGACGCTTTGACGAGTTTGGCATGTAATCTTAAGCCGGGTACAACAATCAAAGGCAAGTGGAACGGAAACACTTATACATTGCGTAAACAGCTTGGAAAAGGGGCCAATGGAATTGTGTATTTGGCAGAAGCATCAGATGGACATGTTGCCTTAAAGGTGAGCGATGACAGCTTGTCTATTACTTCTGAAGTGAATGTCTTAAAATCTTTCTCAAAGGCCCAGTCCGTTACGATGGGGCCTTCTTTTTTTGATACGGATGATACCTATATCCCCAGTGCCAATATGAAAGTTTCGTTTTATGCAATGGAATACATAAAAGGCCCGCTGCTATTGAATTATGTCAGTGATAAAGGAGCGGAATGGATACCGGTATTAATGATTCAATTGTTATCCAGCTTATCGGTGCTTCACCAGCAAGGATGGATATTCGGCGATCTTAAACCTGATAATCTGATCGTAACCGGTCCGCCCGCAAGAATCCGCTGCATTGATGTAGGCGGCACAACAAAGGAAGGCCGGGCGATAAAAGAGTATACCGAGTTTTACGACAGAGGGTATTGGGGGTATGGAACAAGAAAAGCAGAACCATCCTACGATTTGTTTGCAGTTGCCATGATTATGATCAACAGTGTGCATAAAAAAGAATTCAAGAAAACAAACCAGCCCAAGGAACAGCTTAGGTCTCTAATCGAAGGGCACCCTCTGCTGAAAAAGTATAAAAAAGTGCTTTTTTCAGCATTAAACGGTGATTATCAAACCGCAGATGAAATGAAGAAGGATATGCTCGATGCGGGGCAAAAAGCAGTACAGAGAAAACAAGCTGTAAAAGCGTCGCCGCAGCCTGCCCCAAGTCAAGGACAGCAAAAACCGCGCCAAGGAAGAGTAACGAAGACGCGATATACTCCTAAACAGAAGCCGGTTAAGTCGGGGGGATTATTTGAAACAACGCTTATCGTGATCAGCGTTTTGGCGCTTTACTTCGCCTATATTATCTTTTTCTTAATCTGAATGGCACAAACTGCAAAGCCTATGCTTCTTCTTTGCTTGGAAGGATTGAAAGTGATAGGATATGAATATCTTTAAAAAACCTGCTCATTGTGAGGAGGACAGTGTGAAAAGTGTCAAAGATTTTTTAAACAAACACAATCTTACGTTAAAAGGGGCGACAATCATTGTAGGCGTTTCCGGCGGTCCGGACTCAATGGCTCTTCTTCACGTACTGCATACGTTATGCGGCCGTTCAGCAAAAATTATAGCAGCTCATGTCGACCATCGGTTCAGGGGCGCAGAATCTGAGGAAGACATGCGTTTTGTTCAAGCTTATTGTAAAGCTGAACAGCTCGCGTGCGAAACGGCTCAAATCAATGTAACCGCATATGCGCGGGAAAAAGGGCTTAATAAGCAGGCTGCGGCGCGTGATTGCCGCTATCAGTTTTTTGAGGACATCATGTTGAAGCATCAAGCGGACTATCTGGCACTTGCGCATCATGGTGATGACCAAATTGAAACGATGCTTATGAAACTGGCCCAGGGCACGCTTGGCGCTGGACTTGCGGGAATGCAACCGGCCAGACGTTTTGGGACGGGGCGGATCATCAGGCCGTTCTTAACCATTACAAAGGAAGAGATCCTTCATTACTGCCGTGAAAACAGCTTGAGCTACCGGACGGATGCAAGCAACGCCACAGATGACTACACAAGAAACAGATTCAGAAAAACAGTGCTCCCGTTCTTGAAACAGGAGTCGCCGGATGTGCATAAAAGGTTTCAGAAAGTGAGTGAGGCACTGACGGAAGATGAGCAATTCTTACAGTCATTAACGAAAGATGAAATGAATAAAGTAATCACAAGCCAGTCTAATACATCAGTTGAAATCAATTCCTCTCAATTGCTTGCCCTCCCGATGCCTTTACAAAGAAGAGGAGTTCAACTAATATTAAACTATCTTTATGAAAACGTTCCATCATCCTTTTCAGCTCATCACATTCAGCAGTTTCTTGATTGGGTGGAAAAGAGCGGTCCTTCAGGAGTATTAGACTTTCCGAAAGGGCTGAAGGTGGTCAAATCATATCAGACATGTTTGTTTACATTTGAACAATGGCAGTGCAAAAATGTTCCCTTTGAATACCAGATAAGCGGAGCTGCTGATGAAACGGCAGTGCTTCCAAATGGATTTCTGATAGAGGCAAAGCATTGTGCGGATTCGCCTGAAGAACATGGGAATGCTGTTTTTATTACAAGTGAAAAAAAAGTGCGATTTCCCTTAACGATTCGGACGAGAAAAGCTGGAGACCGGATCAAACTAAAAGGGATGAATGGCTCGAAAAAGGTAAAGGATATATTTATTGATAAGAAACTGCCTCTCCGAGAAAGAGACAACTGGCCGATTGTAACGGACGCAAGCGGTGAAATTATCTGGATACCGGGCTTGAAAAAATCAATTTTTGAAGATCTTGTGATTCCAAACAGCGACCGCATTGTATTACAATATAGACAGCATGAAAAGTGTAGGGGGCAAGCAAAGTCATGATGAAACATGATATCGAGAAAGTACTGATCTCAGAGGAAGAGATACAAGAGAAAGTAAAAGAGTTAGGCGCAGAATTAACGAGCGAGTATCAAGATACGTTTCCGTTGGCAATCGGTGTGTTAAAAGGGGCACTTCCTTTTATGGCGGATCTTATCAAGCATATTGATACATATTTGGAAATGGATTTCATGGATGTATCAAGCTACGGAAATTCTACGGTTTCTTCTGGAGAAGTAAAAATCATTAAAGATTTGGATACATCTGTAGAGGGCCGGGACATCTTAATTATTGAAGATATTATCGACAGTGGGTTAACCTTAAGTTATCTAGTAGAGCTCTTCCGATACCGTAAAGCAAAATCAATAAAGATTGTTACCCTTTTGGATAAACCAAGCGGAAGAAAAGCGGACATCAAAGCAGACTTTGTAGGCTTCGAAGTTCCTGACGCGTTTGTAGTGGGTTACGGACTTGATTATGCTGAGCGCTATCGCAATCTGCCTTACATCGGAGTGTTAAAACCGGCAGTTTATGAAAGCTGATCGGCAGCCTGCTTCCGAGGTGGTTATTGTTTGTATTGGAATGATTTTCTATGGTACTATTGAACATAGTTGTGCTTACTGTGGGAGGAGGTAAGGAATGAATCGGGTCTTCCGTAATACCATTTTTTATTTACTTATTTTATTAGTAGTCATCGGGGTTGTGAGCTACTTCCAGACCTCAAATCCGAAAACAGAAAATATGTCGTACAGTACGTTTATCAAAAACCTGGATGACGGGAAAGTTGATAGCGTATCGGTTCAGCCTGTCAGAGGTGTTTATGAGGTAAAAGGGCAGCTGAAAAACTACGACAAAGATCAATACTTTTTGTCTCATGTTCCTGAAGGAAAGGGAGCAGACCAGATATTTAATGCTTTGAAAAAGACAGATGTGAAGGTTGAGCCCGCTCAAGAAACAAGCGGATGGGTGACATTCCTGACGACCATCATCCCGTTTGTCATTATCTTTATTCTGTTTTTCTTCCTGCTCAATCAGGCTCAAGGCGGCGGCAGCCGTGTCATGAACTTTGGTAAGAGCAAGGCGAAGTTGTATACAGAGGAAAAGAAACGCGTCAAATTTAAAGACGTTGCAGGGGCTGACGAAGAAAAGCAAGAACTCGTTGAAGTTGTTGAATTTCTGAAGGATCCCCGCAAGTTTGCCGAGCTTGGTGCGAGAATACCAAAAGGCGTGCTTTTAGTCGGGCCTCCGGGAACCGGTAAAACATTGCTGGCAAAAGCTTGTGCGGGTGAAGCCGGCGTACCTTTCTTTAGCATCAGCGGATCTGATTTCGTTGAAATGTTTGTAGGTGTCGGTGCTTCCCGTGTGCGTGACTTGTTTGAAAATGCGAAAAAGAATGCGCCTTGTTTGATCTTCATCGATGAAATTGACGCAGTCGGACGCCAGCGTGGAGCTGGTCTCGGCGGAGGACACGATGAACGTGAACAGACGCTTAACCAATTGCTTGTTGAAATGGACGGATTCAGCGCCAATGAAGGAATCATCATCATTGCTGCGACGAACCGTGCGGACATCTTGGACCCAGCCTTACTTCGTCCGGGACGTTTTGACCGTCAAATCACAGTGGACCGCCCAGATGTCATTGGCCGTGAAGCTGTATTGAAAGTCCATGCGAGAAACAAACCGCTGGATGAAACGGTTAACCTGAAATCAATTGCTATGAGAACGCCAGGTTTCTCAGGCGCCGACTTAGAAAATCTATTGAATGAAGCTGCACTTGTGGCGGCTCGTCAAAACAAGAAAAAAATCGATGCGCGTGATATTGACGAAGCGACGGACCGTGTAATTGCCGGACCTGCTAAGAAGAGCCGTGTCATCTCCAAGAAAGAACGCAATATCGTGGCTTATCACGAAGGCGGACACACCGTTATCGGACTCGTATTAGATGAGGCTGATATGGTCCATAAAGTAACGATTGTTCCCCGGGGCCAGGCTGGCGGTTATGCAGTTATGCTTCCAAGAGAAGACCGTTACTTCCAGACAAAGCCGGAGCTGCTTGATAAAATTGTCGGCCTCTTGGGCGGACGTGTAGCTGAAGAAATTATTTTCGGCGAAGTCAGCACAGGAGCTCACAATGACTTCCAGCGTGCGACGAATATCGCAAGACGCATGGTTACAGAATTCGGTATGTCAGAAAAACTGGGACCGTTACAATTTGGACAGTCTCAGGGCGGTCAAGTATTCTTAGGACGTGACTTCAACAACGAACAGAACTACAGTGATCAAATCGCTTACGAAATTGATCAGGAAATTCAGCGCATCATCAAGGAATGTTATGAGCGCGCGAAACAAATTCTGACTGAAAATCGTGACAAGCTTGAATTGATTGCTCAGACGCTTCTGAAAGTAGAAACGCTTGACGCTGAACAAATCAAACATCTCGTCGATCATGGAACATTGCCTGAGCGCAATTTCTCTGATGATGAAAAGAACGATGATGTGAAAGTAAACATTCTGACAAAAACAGAAGAAAAGCAAGACGATACAAAAGAGTAGTTCGCTTTCTCTCTAAAAACTGCCGGCTGATGCTGGCAGTTTTTTTATGTAAATCAGGGGCCCGGCTGCGGCTTTTACGATCATCCAATTCTGGTATCGATTTGTTTACAAATGCGCCGCTGATCGTGTATGGTATTGTAGAATGTTTGTAAAAAGTAAAGTAGAGAAACTATTCAAGAGTGGTGATAGAGGTTGTTACTGGTTATCGATGTGGGGAACACCAATACTGTACTTGGTGTATATCATGATGGAAAATTAGAATATCACTGGCGTATAGAAACAAGCAGGCATAAAACAGAAGATGAGTTTGGGATGGTTTTACGCTCCTTATTTGAGCATTCCGGGCTTATGTTTGAACAGATAGATGGCATTATTATTTCTTCAGTAGTGCCGCCAATCATGTTTGCGTTAGAAAGAATGTGCACAAAATACTTTCATATCGAACCGCAAATTGTCGGTCCGGGTATGAAAACGGGTTTAAATATAAAATATGACAATCCGAAAGAAGTAGGAGCAGACAGGATCGTAAATGCTGTTGCTGCGATACACTTATACGGCAATCCATTAATAGTTGTTGATTTCGGAACTGCCACAACGTACTGCTATATTGATGAAAACAAACAATACATGGGCGGGGCAATTGCTCCTGGCATCACGATTTCGACAGAGGCGCTTTATTCGCGTGCGGCAAAACTTCCGCGTATCGAAATCACCCGGCCTGACAATATTATCGGAAAAAACACTGTAAGCGCGATGCAATCTGGAATTTTATTTGGCTATGTCGGTCAAGTGGAAGGAATTGTCAAGCGAATGAAATGGCAGGCAAAACAGGAACCAAAGGTCATTGCGACAGGAGGCCTTGCGCCGCTCATTGCAAATGAATCAGATTGTATAGATATCGTTGATCCATTCCTAACCCTAAAAGGGCTGGAATTGATTTATGAACGAAACCGCGTAGGAAGTGTATAGGAGGTTTTGTAATGGATTATTTAGTAAAAGCACTTGCGTATGATGGAAAAGTTCGCGCTTATGCAGCCAGAACAACTGATATGGTAAATGAAGGGCAAAGACGCCATGGTACGTGGCCGACAGCATCCGCTGCACTGGGCCGTACAATGACAGCTTCACTTATGCTCGGCGCTATGCTGAAGGGCGATGATAAGCTGACAGTGAAAGTAGAGGGTGGAGGTCCGATCGGAGCAATTGTAGCTGATGCCAATGCAAAAGGGGAAGTCAGAGCATACGTCTCTAACCCGCAAGTTCATTTTGATTTAAATGAACAAGGCAAGCTTGATGTCAGACGTGCAGTTGGAACTAGCGGAACGTTAAGTGTTGTAAAAGATTTAGGTTTGCGCGAGTTCTTCACAGGACAAGTAGAAATTGTTTCAGGAGAATTAGGTGATGATTTCACTTACTATCTTGTGTCATCTGAACAGGTTCCTTCATCAGTGGGCGTTGGTGTGCTCGTGAATCCTGACAATACCATTCTTGCGGCAGGAGGTTTTATTATTCAGCTGATGCCGGGAACAGATGATGAAACCATCACAAAAATTGAACAGCGTCTATCTCAAGTAGAGCCAATTTCTAAGCTCATTCAAAAAGGTTTGACACCAGAAGAAATATTAGAAGAAGTCCTAGGCGAGAAGCCTGAGATTTTGGAAACGATGCCTGTTAAATTCCATTGTCCTTGTTCAAAAGAACGTTTTGAAACAGCCATTTTAGGTCTAGGCAAAAAAGAAATTCAAGATATGATAGAAGAAGATGGACAAGCCGAAGCAGTATGCCATTTTTGTAATGAAAAGTACTTATTTACAAAAGAAGAGCTGGAAGGGCTTCGTGACCAAAAAACCCGCTAAGCTCTTTAGCGGGTTTTTTGAATTTGAAAAAAGGGGCTGAAAACAGATTTGAAATCAAGAACAATCTGGACCATTATTTTAGGAGCGCTGTTGGTTTGCTGTATTTCTGTTGCGTATACGTTGACGAAATCCCAAGCAGGCGCATCGCCGTCCGGTGAGTCTATTGCGACCATCGGTGGCAAAAGCGTGACAAGAGAAGAATGGCTGAAAGAAATGGAAGACCGATATGGAAAGTCGACACTTGAAGATATGATCAATGTCCGAGTCGTTGAGCAGCTAGCCAAAAAGAACAACCTCAAAGTGTCTAAAAACGAAATTGATCGTGAGTTTTTGTTGATTAAAGCGGTCAACAATTCCTTTTACGAAGACGAACATACAACTGAGAAAGAGTGGAAAGATCAAATTCGTTATAATATCCTTCTTGAAGAATTGTTAACCAGGGATATTGATATCCCAAGCAAAGAACTGAAATCATTCTATGATAAAAATAAAGAACTGTATCAGTTTGATGATTCGTATCGAATTCGGCATATCGTTGTAAAAGATGAAGAAGAAGCGAGAAAAGTTCTGAAAGAACTTGAAGGCGGCTCAAGCTTTGAAGCTGTCGCGGCCGAAAGGTCTACAGACAGATATACATCACCATACGGCGGAGATTTAGGTTTTGTCACAGAAGCATCAGACAACATTCCGTCATCATATATTGAAGAAGCACAAACACTAAAAGAGGATGAATGGTCGGACGAACCAATTAAGGTCAGTAACGGTTTTGCCGTTATCCAGCTGAAAGAAAAACTGAAGGCAAGAACATTCTCATATGATGAAGTAAAGGATCAAATCAGACGTCAAATCGCAATGGATCAGCTGGGTGAAAAAGCCACAGTCAAAACGCTTTGGGAAGAAGCCGATGTATCGTGGTTTTATGGGGAAAAAAGTACTAAGTGATTGACAAAAAATTTTGAAATTGATAGATTATATACATAATACCAATACAAATAGTCGGAAATTGAGGTGTCGTGAATGGTACGTGTAGCAAACTCCATTACTGAATTAATTGGGAATACGCCAATCGTTAAATTAAATCGCCTTGCAGATGAAAACAGTGCGGATGTATATCTAAAGCTTGAATACATGAACCCTGGAAGCAGTGTAAAAGACCGTATCGGTTTAGCCATGATTGAAGCCGCTGAAAAAGAAGGAAAATTAAAAGCCGGTGATACAATCATTGAACCGACAAGCGGAAATACTGGAATCGGGCTTGCGATGGTTGCTGCTGCTAAAGGGTTAAAAGCTATTTTGGTTATGCCTGATACAATGAGCATGGAGCGCCGCAACCTTCTTCGCGCATATGGTGCTGAGCTTGTGCTGACTCCGGGTGCGGAAGGAATGAAAGGCGCCATTAAGAAAGCTGAAGAGCTTGCTGAGAAGCACGGATACTTTGTGCCGCAGCAGTTTAATAACCCTTCAAACCCAGAAATTCACCGCCAAACAACGGGTAAAGAAATCGTTGAGCAATTCGGTGATGATCAGCTTGATGCATTTGTAGCCGGAATCGGTACAGGCGGAACGATTACTGGAGCGGGTGAAGTTCTGAAGGAAGCATACCCTTCCATCAAAATTTACGCTGTTGAACCGTCAGATTCTCCAGTGCTATCAGGAGGAAAACCAGGCCCCCATAAAATTCAGGGAATCGGAGCTGGATTTGTACCGGACATCTTAAATACTGAAGTATATGATGAAATCTTCCCTGTGAAGAATGAAGATGCATTCGAATATGCGCGTAGAGCTGCACGTGAAGAAGGAATTCTCGGAGGCATCTCATCAGGCGCGGCAATTTATGCGGCTCTTCAAGTAGCGAAAAAACTCGGAAAAGGCAAAAAAGTATTGGCCATCATTCCAAGTAACGGCGAACGTTATCTGAGCACGCCGCTGTATCAATTCGATTAAAAACCAAACTCTCGGTCCGCCGGGAGTTTTTTTATGTCTATGCATCATATATGCCATGTCTGCGACGAATGTTATTCTTGGAAGAGAAATTCACTTTTTTCACTAACAAGATTGCTTTACAATAAAAACAAGCAAAAAAGAAAATAGAGGAATGATATAAATGGCACAACGCAGACCGGCAGGCAAAAAAGTACCTTTTCATAAAGTCTCATTCTTACAACAATTTGAGAAACTTGCGCAATCCAGAAAACAGCATGTACTTCTTGAAAGTGCAAGAGGCGGCAGATACAGTATAGCCGGTCTTGATCCAATTGCGACTGTAAAAGGAAAAGACGGAATTACAACAATTAAGCATGGGGATGAGATGCTGTTTAAAGAAGGCGATCCATTACGTGCCTTCCACAGTTGGTTTAAAACGCTGGAAACAGAAACAGATCACGAGCTCCCGGATTTTCAAGGCGGTGCAATCGGGTTTCTCAGCTATGATTACGCACGTTACATTGAAAATTTTAAAATGCTCTCATTAGATGATCTGGAAACACCCGATATTTATTTTCTTGTTTTTGATGATATAGCAGTTTATGACCATCAAGAAGAGTCTCTGTGGCTGATTACTCATGTTCATGACACTGATAACGATTCTGCTGATGTGAAGCTATCCGAGTTGGAGCGCATGTGGCTGACTGAGCTTCCTGCTGTCCCTCGAGAGATGAAGCATGAAACAGACGGTTCCTTCGCGGCGCCATTTACCGAGGATGGATTCTCACAAGCTGTAGAGAAAATCAAACAATACATTGCCAGCGGAGATGTGTTTCAAGTCAATCTATCAATTAGGCAGTCACAGTCGCTGTCAGTTCACCCTTTTCAAATTTACAAGACCCTGAGGGAAGTAAATCCTTCGCCGTATATGGCCTATTTAGAAACACCTGATTTCCAAATCATTTGCGGATCGCCTGAACTGCTTGTTAGCAAAAAGGGCAAGTTATTAGAGACGAGACCGATTGCGGGCACCCGTTCCAGAGGGAAAACGGACGAAGAAGACGAAGCACTCGCAAACGAATTAATCCACAATGAAAAAGAACGCGCTGAACATGTCATGCTGGTTGATCTTGAGCGAAATGATTTAGGAAGAGTATCACGGTACGGGTCTGTGCGTGTGAACGAATTCATGGAGATTGAAAAATACTCGCATGTGATGCATATTGTGTCTAACGTCCAAGGTGAACTGCAGGATGGGTATGATGCCGTAGATATTATCCATGCTGTATTTCCCGGAGGAACCATTACAGGTGCTCCCAAAGTCAGAACGATGGAAATTATAGAAGAACTTGAGCCGACACGCCGCGGGCTTTATACTGGATCTATAGGATGGTTTGGATACAATCAAGATCTGCAGTTTAATATCGTCATTCGTACCATCTATGCAACCGGAGGGCAGGCATTTATGCAGTCCGGCGCAGGAGTTGTGATTGATTCCGTTCCAAAGCACGAGTACAGGGAATCATTCAAAAAAGCTTTTGCGATGCAAAAGGCGTTAGAGCTGAGCAAAGAAGAGACAAAAATTAGATGAGGTGAGCGGAGAAATGATTTTAATGATTGATAACTACGATTCATTCACGTATAACTTGGTTCAGTATTTGGGTGAGCTTGGGGAAGAACTGATTGTGAAACGCAATGATGACATCACGATCGAAGAAATCGAAGAGCTGTCCCCGGATTTTTTGATGATTTCACCTGGACCGTGCAGTCCTGATGAAGCAGGGATCAGCCTTGAAGCAATTAAACATTTCGCAGGAAAAATCCCCATTTTTGGTGTGTGCCTCGGACATCAGTCCATCGCACAAGTGTTTGGCGGCGACGTGATTAGGGCTGAACGGCTTATGCACGGGAAAACTTCGGATATCGAGCATGACGGCAAGACAATCTTCGAAGGCTTGAAAAATCCCCTTGTCGCGACTCGTTACCACTCGCTGATCGTAAAATCTGAGACGCTGCCAAGTTGTTTTACAGTAACAGCACAAACGAAAGAAGGAGAAATCATGGCCATTCGCCACAATGACCTCCCGATTGAGGGCGTGCAATTTCACCCAGAGTCTATTATGACCTCCTTTGGGAAAGAAATGCTCAGAAATTTCATTGAGACATACCGCAAGGAAGTTATTGCGTGATGATATATGTTAACGGTCGGTATATAGAGGAGAAAGATGCAGTTCTTTCTCCTTTTGACCATGGATTTTTATATGGGATCGGTGTTTTTGAAACCTTCAGGCTCTACGAAGGCTATCCATTTTTGCTTGATTGGCATATAGAAAGGCTTAAACGCGCACTTAAGGATCTGCAAATCGAATATACTGTTTCAAAGCATGAGATCCTTGAGATGCTGGACAAGCTGCTTCGGCTGAATAAGATCAAGGATGGCAATGCCCGCGTCAGGCTGGACATATCAGCCGGAATCAGCGATAAAGGATTTGCTGCCCAAGCTTACGATAAGCCAACTGTTTTATGCTATATGAACGAACTGAAACCAGAAAGCCTTCCTTTGCAAAAAGCAGGAAAGGTTTTATCGGTTCGGAGAAACACACCAGAGGGGTCGTTCCGGTTAAAATCTCATCATTATTTAAATAATATGTATGCGAAGCGGGAAATCGGTAATGATCCCCTTGTTGAAGGGATTTTCTTAACGGAGGATGGAGCTGTAGCGGAGGGCATCATATCAAATGTTTTCTGGAGAAAAGACAGCTGCATCTATACTCCATCGCTTGATACCGGTATTCTCGACGGTGTCACGAGACGTTTTGTCTTAGAAAATGCGAAGAAGATGGGACTTGAACTCAAAACGGGCCGATATGAGCTGGAAGCTCTTTTGACAGCTGACGAGGCGTGGATGACGAACTCGGTTCTTGAGATCATCCCGTTTACTAAAATAGAAGAAGTAGACTATGCGGGCCGAAGCGGAGAAGCAGCCTCTGCTCTTCAATCGCTATACAAAAAAGAAATAAAGAACATGATTCATGAAAAACATGAAAAGGGAGGAAGAGAATGGCGCAACAAACGATAGACCAAACACAAGTAATCCACACCAAGCCCAGCGCTTTATCTTATAAAGAGAAGACATTGGTGATGGGGATTTTAAACGTAACGCCTGACTCTTTCTCGGACGGCGGAAAATATGACAGCTTGGACAAGGCGCTCCTGCACGCGAGAGAGATGATCAATGACGGTGCCCATATCATTGACATCGGAGGAGAATCGACAAGGCCTGGCGCTGAATATGTCTCAGAGGATGAGGAAATGTCCAGAGTGATTCCGGTGATTGAGCGGATCACAAAAGAACTGGGCGTGGCGATTTCTATAGATACGTACAAGGCTTCTGTCGCAGATGAAGCTGTTAAAGCCGGCGCATCCATCATCAATGATATTTGGGGAGCGAAACATGATCCGAAGATGGCTTCCGTTGCAGCCGAACACAATGTTCCAATTGTTCTCATGCATAACCGCCCTGAGAGAAATTACAATGACTTATTGCCGGATATGCTGTCGGACTTAATGGAAAGTGTAAAAATCGCTGTTGAGGCCGGAGTAGAGGAGAGGAATATTATCCTTGATCCAGGTATCGGTTTTGCGAAAACCTATCATGATAATTTGGCAGTGATGAACAAACTCGAGATTTTGAGCGGGCTGGGGTATCCGGTTCTTCTGGCTACCTCCCGAAAAAGATTTATCGGGCGAGTTCTGGATCTTCCGCCTGAGGAGCGGGCTGAGGGCACAGGGGCGACCGTGTGTCTCGGCATTCAAAAAGGCTGTGACATTGTCAGGGTCCATGACGTGAAACAAATTGCCAGAATGGCGAAAATGATGGATGCGATGTTGAATAAGGGAGGGGTTCACCATGGATAAAGTCTTTGTAGAAGGAATGGAGTTTTACGGATACCACGGTGTGTTTAAAGAAGAAAACAAGCTGGGGCAGCGCTTTAAAGTTGATTTAACCGCTGAGCTGGATTTAAGCAAAGCCGGACAAACAGATGACCTTGAGCACACGATTAACTATGCTGAGCTCTATCATGTATGTAAAGATATCGTAGAAGGCGAGCCCGTGAAATTGGTGGAAACGCTGGCGGAACGTATTGCCGACACTGTACTCAAGAAATTTCAGCCGGTGCAGCAATGTACTGTGAAAGTGATTAAGCCAGATCCGCCAATTCCCGGACACTATAAATCAGTAGCAATTGAAATCACGAGAAAAAAATCATGAACAACATAGCTTATATCGCACTTGGATCCAACATTGGAGATAGAGAAACATATTTAAGGCAAGCTGTGGCATTGCTGCATCAGTATGATGGGGTGACAGTTACGAAAGTGTCGTCCATTTACGAGACTGACCCGGTCGGGTACGAAGATCAAGATGAATTTTTGAATATGGCTGTGGAAATCAAGACGTCGCTGAACCCTTTTGAACTCCTTGAGCTGACGCAGCATATAGAAAATGAATTAGGAAGAACAAGGGAAGTAAGATGGGGACCGCGGACGGCAGACCTTGACATTTTGCTGTTTAATCGTGAAAATATTGAAACAGAGCAACTAATTGTTCCGCATCCGAGAATGTATGAGCGTTTGTTTGTCCTTGCGCCGCTTGCGGAGATTTGCCCGCAGGTTGAAAAAGGGGCAACAAGCGCGGAAACAGACCAAGAAGGTGTAAGAGTATGGAAGCAGAAATCTGGGGTAGACGAATTCGTGCATTCAGAAAGCTGAAAGGTTATACTCAAGAAGGATTTGCAAAAGCGTTAGGTATATCAGTTTCTATTCTCGGCGAAATTGAACGCGGAAACCGATTGCCGTCAGCTGCCATCATTCAAGGTGCAGCAGATGTTTTAAATATAAGCGCGGACGAATTGGCGCCGCCAGAAAAAGATAACGAATGAAGGGAGGTCAAAAATGTTTAAAATCGGTGATATTCAACTGAAAAACAGGGTTGTGCTTGCTCCTATGGCTGGCGTCTGCAACTCAGCATTCAGATTGACTGTAAAGGAATTCGGAGCTGGATTGGTATGTGCTGAAATGGTCAGTGACAAAGCGATCCTTTACAACAATGCAAGAACCATGGGTATGCTTTACATTGATGAACGTGAAAAACCGCTCAGCCTTCAAATCTTTGGAGGGAAAAAGGAAACCCTTGTGGAAGCGGCGAAGTTTGTAGATCAAAACACAACTGCGGATATTATTGATATAAATATGGGATGTCCTGTACCAAAGATTACAAAGTGTGATGCGGGCGCCAAATGGCTTCTCGACCCTGATAAGATTTACGAAATGGTTTCTGCAGTAGTGGATTCCGTTGGAAAACCAGTCACAGTGAAAATGAGAATGGGCTGGGATGAAGACCACATTTTTGCAGTGGAAAATGCAAAGGCTGTAGAGCGTGCGGGCGGAAAAGCAGTTGCGCTTCACGGCCGTACAAGAGTGCAGATGTACGAAGGAACGGCAAACTGGGACATCATCAAAGAAGTAAAACAATCAGTTTCGATTCCGGTTATCGGAAACGGCGATGTTAAGACGCCACAGGATGCTAAGCGTATGCTCGATGAAACAGGAGTAGACGGTGTGATGATCGGACGCGCTGCATTGGGCAATCCGTGGATGATTTACCGTACTGTTCAGTACCTTGAAACAGGTGAATTAAAAGAAGAGCCGCAAGTACGTGAAAAAATGGCGGTATGCAAACTGCATCTTGACCGCCTGATTAACTTAAAAGGTGAAAACGTAGCGGTAAGAGAAATGAGAAAGCACGCTGCATGGTATCTGAAAGGCGTAAGAGGCAATGCGAATGTTCGTAATGAAATCAATCATTGCGAGACAAGAGAAGAGTTTGTGCAGCTTTTAGATGCATTTACTGTTGAAGTTGAGGCAAAAGAGCTTCAAAACGCAAAAGTAGGATAATACTCACCTCTATTTGCTGCTCACTGCCAGTTTTGCGCTGGCAGTTTTTCTGCTTTTTTCATGAAACAATATCTGTAATGGAGTGATAACAATGAGTCAAGAAGAGCATAACCATGAAGAATTGAACGACCAGCTGCAAGTCAGACGCGATAAAATGAACCAGTTGAGAGATAACGGCATCGATCCGTTCGGCGCACGTTTTGAAAGAACTCATCAGTCTCAGGAAGTTATTTCAGCATATCAAGATCTAACCAAAGAAGAGTTAGAAGAAAAAGCGATTGAAGTCACAATTGCAGGCCGTATGATGACAAAACGCGGCAAAGGAAAAGCCGGATTTGCACATCTTCAGGACTTAGAAGGCCAAATCCAAATCTACGTAAGAAAAGACAGTGTCGGTGACGCCCAATATGAAATCTTCAAGTCTTCTGACCTCGGTGATCTTATCGGTGTAACCGGAAAAGTCTTCAAAACAAATGTAGGCGAATTGTCTGTTAAAGCAACTTCTTTTGAATTGCTGACAAAAGCGCTTCGTCCGCTTCCTGACAAATACCATGGTTTGAAAGATGTTGAGCAGCGCTACCGCCAGCGCTACCTGGATCTTATCGTAAATCCAGACAGCAAACATACGTTCATCGCACGAAGCAAGATCATTCAAGCTATGAGAAGATACCTTGATGATCACGGATACTTAGAAGTAGAAACACCGACAATGCACAGCATTCCTGGAGGAGCTTCTGCACGTCCGTTTATCACTCACCACAATGCGTTAGATATTCCACTTTACATGCGTATTGCAATCGAATTGCACCTAAAACGCCTAATTGTCGGCGGATTAGAAAAAGTATATGAAATCGGCCGTGTGTTCCGTAATGAAGGTGTCTCTACACGCCATAACCCTGAATTCACGATGATTGAGTTATATGAAGCGTATGCGGACTATAAAGATATCATGAGCTTAACTGAAAACCTTGTCGCTCATATCGCTCAAGAAGTGCTTGGAACAACTACGATCCAATACGGCGAAGAACAAATCGACCTTAAACCTGAGTGGAAAAGAATCCATATGGTTGACGCGGTCAAAGAAGCGACTGGCGTTGATTTCTGGGAAGAGGTTACTGTTGAGCAGGCTCGTGAATATGCAAAAGAACATGGCGTAGAAATTAAAGATTCCATGACAGTAGGCCATATCATCAACGAATTCTTCGAACAAAAAATTGAAGAAACTCTTATTCAGCCAACGTTTATTTACGGACATCCTGTAGAAATCTCTCCTCTAGCTAAGAAAAACCCAGAGGACCCGCGCTTTACAGATCGTTTTGAACTGTTTATCGTAGGCCGTGAACATGCAAACGCGTTTACAGAGCTAAATGATCCAATTGATCAAAGAGAACGCTTTGAAGCGCAATTAAAAGAGCGTGAAGCTGGTAACGATGAAGCTCATCTAATGGATGAAGACTTTGTTGAAGCTCTGGAATACGGTATGCCGCCAACAGGAGGTTTAGGCATCGGTATCGACCGTCTGGTTATGCTGCTGACCAATGCTCCTTCTATTCGCGATGTATTGTTATTCCCACAGATGAGACAACGTTAATAAAGAAGAGCGGCACCCTTTCTCTATGAAGGGATGCCGCTCTTTTTAAATTCCTAATTATTTCTTCAAAAAAACTATTGCACTATTATTTGCAAGGTGGTATATTATTATTCGTTGCCGCTAAACAAGGCGATAACGAAAAAAGAACTTTAAAAAAAGTTATTGACTTCACTGAGTCAACGAGTTATAATAATAAAGTCGCTTGAACGAAGTGGACAAAATGATCTTTGAAAACTAAACAAGACAAAACGTACCTGTTAATTCATTTATTATAAAATCGCACAGCAATGTGCGTAGTCAGTCAAACTAAGGCCTGCACGACGCAGGTCACACAGGTGTTACCGCAGGATGCGGTGAACTTAACCTGTGATCCATTTTATCGGAGAGTTTGATCCTGGCTCAGGACGAACGCTGG
>NZ_JALAYA010000008.1:0-236947 GCF_026796395.1 Bacillus sp. T17B1 | reverse complement strand
TACTTGACAGGGGTAAGACCAGGCAGCCAGTTTTTTCTTTTCTCTAGGATCTAAATTAAAACAAAATAGGCTTTACGACAAAAGACAGATCATTAACATCTGTCTTTTTCAAGTGTCTTTATAACTACGACTATAGGTGTTTTCATCTTGTGAAACGCTTTCATTGACTGCATAACGAACAAAAACAAGATCATAGACCTACATATTATGAGTGTTATACGCCTAAATTAAGCCGTTTACCCTATTTAAGCCGTCTTCTGGCTATTTTAAAATATAATATATGGAAATAAAGTATGGAAAAGTCTATCTTCATCAGCCCCTCCATACGACTTTTTGAGTATTAAGAGGTGAATCAGATGGGTTATGAAAGTATGTTAGCGGATATCAAAAGTTCGCTCAACGGAAAAATTTCCGACGTAGAAGACAAGATCGAAAAGCTGAAAAAAGCAAAAAAGGATATAGACACACTGCAAGAAGAAGCAATCACTGAAATCAAAGAAATTGTGAAACCGGAATTGGGCAAGCACTGGACGGGAACAAAAGCGGATGATTTTGACAAGGGCAGAGAAGAGGCGAAATCGGAAGCTTCCAAGATTGTGAATGATAAATACAACGGGTATATGGCTTCGATTCAAAGCAAAATATTCTGGCTTGAAAAAGAGAAATTTGATCTGAATTTAACAAAAAGCGCAGCGAATGCCGCAGGCGACCTTCTTGCTAAGGGAGAAGATTTCGTAGAAGAAGCAGGAAGAAAAATTAGTAAACTAAAATGGTGGTGATCTTTTTTATGTCAGAAATTAAGCTGAAGTACGACACAGTCATCAAAACATTGGATTCTGTCAAAGACGCGCTTGCTGATGTATCAATCGGCGCCGCGGGATCCAACGGAAAAAACAGCCTCGATTATACGAAAAAATATCATGAGCGTGAGGAGAACATCAAAACCATGCTCGGAGATTATAAAAAAGCGGTGCAGAAAAATATCGAGGATACAAAGGATAACATAGATTCACTTAAAGAGCAGGACGAGGCGATAGCTGTAAAATAGAACAGAAAGGGCAGTGCGATGAGCAAAGTATTTGAATCTAAATCTTTAATCGAAGAAGCGAAGAGCAGAAAAAAGCAATATGAGACGCTTGAGGAGCAGCTGAATACGCTGAAAAAAGCGTTTCAGGAAGTGGCGGATTTAGGCGACAATTTTAAAGGAAAAGGCGCGGACAATATTAAAGATTTCTTTCAGGGGCAGGCGGAAATCGTTGACAGCTGGCTGACGCTTGTCTCTGCTCAAATTGCGTTTTTAAATGGCATTTCAGGAGACATTAAAGATCAAGAACTGAATGATTCATATGTGGAAACTTCTTACTTGGATCACGAGCTGACCAATGGAGACCTGAAAGCCTCAGAGATTGTCTCCGCTCATAAAGCAGAAATCGATTCCATTTTGTCAGGCATCAGCGATATTATTGATCTCGACATGTACACGCTTGACGAGTATGCCGATAAGATGGGCGATGCCCAAAAAATCAGACGTGACACAATCTCAGCAGTCGATAAGCTTGATAAATCCCTGACCACTGAGTATCAAAATTTAGAATCTCTGGACAACGCAGTGCTCACCAAATATTCTGTTCTCATGCAGGCCACCAGCAACGGGAAAAGCGCTTCCCCTATGTACTATGACAAAAAAGCCTTCCACAGCAATGAAGTCTACAAAAGCGTCATAGAAGTAGAAAAGCAAGGAACAACCTATATCGATGCAAAAGCCCAGCAAGCCGAAGCAAGACGGCTTCAGGAAAAAGCGGAAGAAGAAGCAAATAAACCATGGTATGAAAAAACATGGGATGGAGTTTGCAACTTTACTGGAGAAGTCACTGGCTATTATGATTATAAAAGAGCAACCGAAGGTATTGATCCGGTTACCGGAGAAAAACTCTCCACCGCAGAACGAGTGACCGCAGGAGCGATGGCTGCAGCCGGCTTCATACCGGTCGTCGGCTGGGCGGGCCGCGCCTTCAAAGGCGGAAAAGCCATCTACAAAACCGGAAAAGCTGCGATCGCGGCCGAACACGCTTTAGACGCCTATAAAACAGGCAAATCCTTAGACATTCTCAAAATGTCAGAAATGGGCGCATACGGCCTTGTTGCTTCTAACGGATTCTCAGAAGCCGTGACAGGCAGAGACATGTTTGGAAACAAAGTGTCTGAGGAGAAGCGGAAGACGGGTGCGCTAGAAGCGGCATTGAGCTTAGTTGGTGCTGGTGCATTGGCGAAACATATAGACAAAGGCATACCGCTTGCAACCCATTCAAAAGTCCAAAAAGCTAACAAGACACTAGAAAAAGTAAAACAATTCAAAGTCCCGACAAACGTCCGCGTGTACGCAGAACGCCCAGTAACAACGAATGGCTTTACATTCGGATTCCCGACAGTCCGTATCGATGTGGAAAAGACAGCTGTGAAAGATCTTGGAATTATGAAGATGGCTAGTAGTGGTAGCGGGAATAGTAAGAAACTTTTCGGTCAAAATGGAACTCAAATTGCAAGTAAGACAACATGGCAAAATGGGAAGACAGAAAGAATAGACATTGAAAACCCAAATCCAGGGCAAAGAGAAGGTCAAATTCACTATCATGAGCCGAGTAACAAAAAATGGTACTTTGATGTTGAAACAAAAAAGTTTTATGACCAAAAAACAGGTGAAGATGCACCTAGCAAAATTCAAAAAGTACTTAAAGACAAAAGTGTTCAGAAAGCTATAAATAAGGGATTGAAATTTTTAGGTGAGGATCCTGTATTTTAGTATAGGAGTGTAGATTATATATGGAATATACAAATAAAAATATGAAAAGATTAAAAGAACGACTTGAAGATCTGAGCAATACAAATAAAGTTGACCTATCTAATTTAAAGGATATTATTTCACCTAATATAGTTAAAGTAGACGATTGCTTTATTCTAGATCTAGAGTATGAGTTACCTGATAATCCAACTATAAATTGGAATAGAATTTTAAAAATGTATGGGGATAAAACGGGGTATGAAGCATCGTGTAATGAGCTTCGCATAAACGATTATTTAGACTACAGTGATTTGTCCGGTGAAGAGATTTTACTTTATGCGCTTCAGGTAGTGGATGGTTGGGAACATCATTTAAAAGAAAAATTTCCTGAACATAAATTTGTTGTGATTATAAGTATTGATGAAGGTTTTGCGACAATTAGATTTTATAAATATAGAGAAAAGGAAATCAGTTGGCTAAAGGCCGATATTGAAGAGTACGGAAACGAAGCTATTCTTGTAAAAGAAATTAACTTTGGTAATTAAATTTAACTAAAAAGCAGGTAGTTATACTGTACCTGCTTTTTTAGTTTTTACTTTGAGAGCAAGAAACATTACAAATGATCAAGCCTTTACAGAATTAATAGTAAAACTAATTCAAAACTGTTGATTTATGAAAAAAATAAAGTTTAAGTTTTGTAAAAGGTAAAATTAAATGATTCAAAAATATAAAGGAGAGAATGACTGAAAACGAAACTAAAGAGGTTTTGTTAATGAGAAAACATGTTAAATTAGATGTTCCAAAAGCAAATTTACATCCCCTAAGAATAACACAAGGTTGGAAAGTGAATTATAATCATTTTGTTGAAATAGATCCAAGAACTTTAGAACCGAATGATGATTCCTGGTTTTTGTTCACAGACAGTTTGTTGCAGCTTTATCATGAACAATCCTCAATAACGCTTGATTTAGGCTGGGTTCCTGACATATCTGCTGAAGGTAATTATCTGGTTTCAATAGTTAAAAATAATGATTGGGAAAACCCTATTAAAGAATTTTCATCAGACGACTATAAAAAAGTGATTGCACATATTGAATATCATTTAAAAGAAGTAACAAGGTCTTGGTGGAAATAGTTAAATAATTAATGGATTAATGAATGGAATGATTATTATTTATGGAAGATGGAATCAGATTTATTAGTGAATACCCAGAATTCAGTGAATTGCTTCATTGTCTATTTGTGAATAGGGAATTAGACGAATGGTACAAGAACAAATGTGCAGAGAAAATAAAAGTACCTGATGAATTTAATCAAATAAAAGGTTTGAAAAAAATTGAAGTTAGAGATTTAAACAATCCTTCAGGAGAAATCAATATCCACTTGCAAGATCTTTCTGGAGAAAATGGATTTCATTTAGAACAGCAAATCAATATGAAAGTATCTAAATTGGCTCCTGTTTATGTACTAAATTATAGTTATTCCCTAAGACACGATTTAATAGATGGCGCTTATGATATTGTAGGGACCGCTGAATCTTTAGAATTCATTCAGGGAACGAACTATATCAATAAAATAATGCAAGAGAAAGGGTTTATCGAACTCAGTTATTTGTATGATTACTACGATACTGTGTATGAGTGGAGTGAATTGCCACATATACAGCCTTTCAACAGAAGATTAACATTAGGAGATGCCTTGTTTACTGAGTGTATTAGAATGGCTATAGTTAGAAACTTGCCGTGTTGTCATCGGCAAGTTTTTTTATAGATAGGGTAACAATGTGGAGTACAAGGAGAAGCGAGATGGGCAAAGATCATATTTCTCAATTGCAGCCATTAAAAATCTGTGATGGCTGGTCTGTAGTACTGAACAATTTAACTCCAGAAAAAGGAATGGAGAAAGAATATGAATTATTAATACTGCAAAATGAAAAACGTAAGGCCTTTATTAAGGGAAGTTATGAAAATAATCAGTACCATATCAAAGTAGCTGGTTTAAATACAGATATGATTTATGAAGATGAATCTTTTGATGAGATAGAACATGTATTAGAAGAGTTAGAATATCAAATCTGGAGTGTGGGAAGTGGGGTTTTAGAGGGTTTGCAGCCACTAAGCCAACAGATCCCCAATTTCTTAAAGCTAAAAATACCGGCTGGTTGGACTGTTGATTATATTACATTAAAAGATACTGATCCTAAGACCCTAGAGGCAAATGATGATGCTTGGTTATTTGACTTTAATCAAGATCTCCTACAGATTTCTCACAAGACAAAAAACTTGTTGCTTGACGTAGGGTGGTACCCAGAAGGGGATCCAACCGGTAGTTATGGCATTGAACTTATAAAAAACGAAGATTGGGAAAATCCATTAGAAGATATTATGTGTACGGAGCTTAAAGAATTAATTGCACAATTGGATCATATTTTTATGAGGGAAATGAAAAATGAATACTAATAACTGCAGGTAGTAATACTTGCCTTTCAACAGAAGATAACATGAGGAGATGCCTTGTTTACTGTTGTATTAGAATGCTATAGTGTAACCTTACCTTGTTGTGATAGGTTTTTTAGAATGATGGAAACACATTTAACAAGTGAAGTACAGTAGAAATAGGAAGTATGAGTTACAGTTAATCTTTCATGGAAGGTCGTATAATAAGTAATGAAACTTCGGAATTATCATTTAGTAGAAGAAGTTATTGATTTTTCAAAAACGTTTAAACCTAAAACATCAAATGATATCTGTGATTTTACTAAAATAATTAATGACAAAGAAAAAGCTAAATACCATGCATATGAAGAAGTATTTGCTGAAGATGAATATACGTGGAAAGATATAAAAGAAAATGAAATGAGTGAAGTATGGGGCGAAATTTACGAATTAAACGATGATCAAAAACCACAAGACTTAGACGTATTACTAGAAGTTTTTTCTGTAAATGTCAGAAGGGTTTCGGCTGAATTTAATATTTTTTTTGAAGATGTTGTAGCAGACCTGAATAATTGTGCAATCAATAGAGCGGTAAATGGGAGCACACACAATTTTTTTGAAAAGCTTTTTGAAATTTATAAAGCCGGCTATTTTCCATGTGGATGGTATGGAGATTATCCTAATGGAAGTTATATCGCCTTGAAAATAGATTCAAAGCCATAAGAAACATTTGAACAGAGAAGACTATTTTGGAAAGTAAAGAGAGGAAAGCTAGTGAAATGAAAGTACATCAAACTCACGATTTTTATCTAAAAGATGAATCGGATTTTGTTCAAACACAACAATCCCTTAAACATAAAATCAACCTATGCCCCACTATCCATCCAGACTCCATCAAAACCTGCGCAGGCGTCGACCTCGCTTATTGGGAGCAGGACGGCGAGCCGTATGGGGTGTGCAGCATTATCGTGATTGACGCCGATACGAAAGAAGTCATTGAAAAAGTGCATAGCATGGGGAAAATCAGCGTAACGTATGTGTCTGGTTTCCTTGCGTTTCGCGAGCTGCCGCTGATCATCGAGGCGGCCAAAAAACTGAAGATAGAACCGGATGTGTTTTTGTTTGATGGCAACGGGTATCTGCATTACAACCATATGGGCGTTGCCACACATGCGGCTTTTTTTCTTGGTAAGCCGACAATTGGGATTGCGAAAACCTATCTCAAAATCAAAGACTGTGATTTCGTGATGCCTGAAAATGAAATTGGCGCATATACCGATATTATCATTGACGGTGAGGTATATGGACGGGCATTGCGGACGCGGCGGGACGTGAAGCCTATCTTCTTGTCTTGCGGAAATCATATTGATTTAGAAAGCAGCTATCAGATCACGATGAGCCTGATCAATCAAGAAAGCAGGCTGCCGATTCCTGTCCGCCTTGCTGACCTAGAAACACATGTCTTGCGAACGCTCTATCAGAAAAATCACGCGTAACACTTGCAGGCCCAGATCTGCAAGTGTTTTTTATTGATTCCTGTATACTTCGCTTATATATACAGACGGGGATACGCCGGTGACCCGTTTGAACACTCTGCTGAAATAAAAAGGATTAGAAAAGCCTAATGCGCTGCTGACTTCGGTTACGTTTAAGTTGCTAGTTTTGAATAGATCAATTGCCTGTGCAATCAGCAATTCATTTTTATAAGCCGTTATGCTTTTCCCGGTTTGCTTTTTGAAGAGGGAGGAAAGGTAGGCATAATTCATTTCTAGAGCATCCTCAAAATCTCTGCTGACCAGCTTTGCATGCTTGTTACGGTGCAGAAATTCAATGATTCGGCTGATGACCCTTGAAGAGCTTGTGCCGGCCTGACTGTTTATCGCATTGCTATACAGATCAATGAAGAATTGATAGGCGAGAGAACACGCTTGGAGCGCCCTGAAAGCATTTGGTGATTCAAAGGCATGAATAATGCTGCTCAGCTGTTTCTCTGTGTACTCACGATGAGAGACAGAACCGCTTTTCGGGAAGGTTAATTGCGATGAATAGATGCTGTCGAGAAGGATTGGTGAATTGTGAAATGGAGAGAACTCCTCCTCCGCATTCAAGGAAGGTTCGGCATAAAAATGAATGTAGTACCATTCGGTGCCGGGTGTATAAAAATCGCCTCCCCAATGCGGTGCATTGTTCTTAAGAAAAAGATATCCCCCCGCCTGAATGCGGTACTCGTTTTCGTTCTCAAATACATGGATTGCACCTTGTTTTACGTAAAAAAATACGCTGATTCTATCCATCGTCCTGTCAGGGTGACGTAAAGCCCCTTTTGTATCCTTCATATGTCCGGCCTCACGGATCTTAGGGAGATGATTGGCTTGGAGTTTTACTTCATACATGGCTTCACCATCTTTCGCTATTCTTATCTCCAGTGTAACGGTTCAATCTAAAAAAAGGATATGTTTTTGATAAATATTGAATTCACATCCCATATCATCATTTGGATAATGAAAGCATCAACACGAATGATGAAACGTGATAGGGGGAGATCAAAAAATGAAAGATGTAACATTATTAAAAGGCATGTTTTATGATTCTCAGATGAAAGGGAAGGAATATTTGCTTTTTTTGGATGTAGACCGTCTTTTGGCCCCTTGTTATGAGGCTGTGTCACAGACGCCTAAAAAAACACGCTACGGCGGGTGGGAGGCAAAGGAAATTGCCGGGCATTCGATCGGTCATTGGCTGTCCGCCGCATCAGCCATGTACCAGGCTTCCGGAGATGAAAAGCTGAAAAGGAAAACAGAGTACGCAGTGAATGAGCTGAGTCATATCCAACAATTTGATGAAGAGGGATATGTAAGCGGTTTCTCAAGGGCGTGTTTTGATGAGGTGTTCAGCGGTGATTTTCGGGTGGACCACTTTAGTCTGGGTGGTTCTTGGGTGCCGTGGTACAGCCTCCATAAACTGTTTGCGGGATTAATAGATACGTATCGGCTAACCGGCAATCAGTCGGCTCTACGAGTCGTCGTCAAGCTGGCTGATTGGGCAAAAAAGGGACTGGATCGCCTGAACGATGAGCAATTTCAGCGTATGCTGATATGTGAGCATGGCGGTATGAATGAGGCGATGGCTGATCTTTACATGCTGACGAAAAACAAAGCATACCTTGAACTTGCAGAACGTTTCTGTCATCGTGCCATTCTTCAGCCTCTTGCAGAGGGGAAGGATGAGCTTGAAGGAAAGCATGCCAATACCCAAATACCAAAGGTGATCGGAGCAGCCAAGCTGTACGATATTACTGGTAATGAAGCATATAGAAATGCCGCGCTCTTCTTTTGGGAACAGGTTGTCTATCAGCGTTCCTACGCAATTGGCGGCAACAGTATCGGCGAGCATTTCGGAGCGGAAGGCAGCGAGGAGTTAGGGGTGACGACCGCAGAAACGTGCAATACGTATAACATGCTGAAATTGACTGTGCATTTATTCCGGTGGTTTCAAGAATCGAGATTTATGGATTACTATGAGAATGCACTTTATAATCACATTCTTGCTTCCCAAGATCCTGATTCGGGCATGAAAACCTATTTTGTTTCCACACAGCCGGGGCATTTCAAGGTGTATTGTTCACCGGAAGACTCTTTTTGGTGCTGTACAGGCACCGGGATGGAAAACCCCGCGCGCTATACGCGGCATATTTACCATTTAGACCAAGACGATCTGTATGTGAATTTATTTATTCCTTCACAAATGAACATGCAAGAAAAACAACTGATCATCACACAGGAAACCTCATTTCCAGCAGCCGAAAAAACCAGGTTAGTTATCAAAAAAGCTGTCGGTGTGCCTATAACACTCCATATTCGTATTCCTTATTGGACGAATGGCGGCCTTAAAGCTGTGGTTAATGGAAAACGAGTTCAATCGGTTGAGAAAAATGGGTACCTTGTTATTCACAAACATTGGAACACAGGAGATTGTATTGAGATTGATCTGCTGATGAAACTCCACATTTATCAAGCGAAGGATGATCCTAAAAAAAGTGTTCTGATGTATGGGCCAGTTGTATTGGCAGGAGCACTAGGAAGAGAGGGCTTCCCTGAGACAGATATACTTGCTGATCATCTCGCCCTTAATAACCATCCGTTAATTGATGTCCCGGTGTTGGTTGCAGATCAGGGAGAGTTGGGTCATTGGGTGAAGTGTATAGATAAAACATCACTCGTATTTCAAACGACACCGATTGGGCAGCCCGGGAATCAAGAAATCACATTCATACCGTTCTACAATGTGCATCATCAGCGGTATTCTATTTACTGGTATGTGATGACCGAAAAGGAATATCGTGATTTTACAGATGAAGAAAAAGAAAGGCAGGAAATCATCAGACGCATAACCGTTGATGCTGTTCAGCCGAATGAACAGCAGCAGGAGATAGAACATCACCTGAAAAAAGAAAACTCTTATTCCGGTTACGCAAGTATCGTCCACAGAGGCTGGCGAGACAGCAGAGGAGATGGTTTTTTCAGTTACGAGATGAAAACAGAGCCGAGTCAACCCATGTATTTGCTGGTCACTTATTTTGGAAGTGATGATACCTTTCAAGCGGAAGAACAAACTTACGAAAGACATTTTGAAATCATGATTGGTGATCAATTACTGGCCAGGCAGCAGCTGAGGGCAAATCACCCGGGAAAGCTTTTTGATGTATGTTATGACATTCCAGTTGCCTATACCAAAGGAAAAGAAAGAGTAACCGTCACGTTCAAATCCAGAGAGGGAACAGCAGCTGGGGGAGTGTTTGGGGTAAGGATCATTAATGAAAAAATGGTTTTACATTGAATGCCTAGCGATATGAATTGTTTGCATCAATCTCACGCTGCAAATCAAGCACATCATCAAGGATGATGTAGGCAAAGAAACAATTGTCATATCGAACGGCATTTCGGGACCAAAATAAAAAAGCACCTGTCCGGGTGCTTTTTTCTACAAATAAGGAATCACAAGGCCGCCATACAAAAATGCCGCGATAATCAAAAATGCCGGATGCATTTTGAATTTTGTCATGGCAAGAAGGGAAATCCCTGCAATCACTCCAGATTGGATCCAGCCGATAGCTTGAATCCCATCAGCGCCGAGTTGCCAAGTAAGAATGAGCATCATGACCGCGATGACAGGCTGGACGGATAGCGTCATGCCCTTGATGACGGGTGATTGGCGGAAGCGCTGAATGATGCGCAGCAGGACGATCAATGCGAGCGCCGACGGTACGACAGTTGCGATCAGCGCAACCAGAAAGCCGGGCCATCCGCCGGCGCTGTATCCGACATAGGCGGCGATTTTGGTTGCGATCGGTCCCGGCAATGCGTTCGCAAGCGCGAGCATATTCGAGAATTGGTCGTTTGAAAGCCAGCTGTATCTGTTTACGACTTCTTCAAACATCAGCGGAATAGACGCAGGCCCACCGCCATATCCGAGTAGGTTTGCGATTAAAAACGCCATAAATAAATAGATCGATATCATGAGGCAGACATTCCTTTATCTTTAGAATGTTTATTTGTGATTTTGTCTTTCAGTTTAAAATGAAACGCGCCGTACGCTAAGAAAATGATAATGACAAGGCCGGGATTAATCTGTAAGGTTTGCAGGCCGATAAAAGCGATAATAAAAAATAGGATACCGGTGACCCAGCCGAAACCTTTAAGCGCTTTTTGGCCAAACTCGTACGCCATGATACCGAGCATTACCGCAATCACTGGCGTTACGGCACCAATCATGCCCGCAACAACTGCTGAATGGCTTAAGACATTTACAGCCGCAAACAGGCCCACCATCGCAAGGCAAGTAGGCAGAATGTGGGCGATTGTCGCCACGACTGCACCTAATGTGCCTTTTAGCTTGAAGCCTAGATAAGCAGCCATTTTTGTCGCAATCGGTCCGGGAAGCGCATTAGCGATCGCTAATATTTCTCCGAATTCATCATCATCAATCCATTTATATTTATTGACCGCTTCATGGCGGATCAGCGGAATCACGGAAGGTCCGCCGCCGAACCCTAGTATGCCGGTGCGCACCATTGCGGCCGTCAAATCCCGATAAGGATGGTTTTTCATTCGTTTCTCTCCTTTACAGCTTCATTCCCATACGGCTTTTGTATCGTTTGATCAGCATCTGGCAATCAACACTGACGACGCCTTGCAGCGGATACAGCCGTTTTGTTAAAAACTCTTCCATTTCTTGATCGTTGGCAAAGATCCCATGCATATGCAGCTTGCTTGGGCCTGTCATGTGATAAAGGCTGGTGACCGCAGGCTCTTCCTCAAGCTTGAGAGCGACCTCTTCTAAAAATTGCGGCTCTACCTCGACATTGAAAAACACGGATACATGGTTGCCGATTTTAGCGGGATTGATGACCGCAGTGAATTTTTCAATGACGCCTGCTTCAATGAGTTGATTGATCCGAGCTTGGACGGCAACCCGTGATAAATCGACTCTCTTGCCAAGATCCGTATAAGAAATTCTTCCTTCTTCATGCAAAATGGTGAGGATTTGTTTGTCAATCTCATCAAGTACAAGGTTGGGGATTTGGTATTCGTTGCTCATTTACTCCACCTGCTTCCGTAAGCCTTTTAGATTTCATTTTATCATAAAAGTTACGTTTCGAATGATAATTTTTTCTTTTGCTTTCAAAATGAATGGAAAAATATTTTGTTATTTGCGAAATGGAGAAAGTTCGTCAGTTTTTCTACCGAGTAAGTAGATGTGAAAAATTAAGCTCTCTATACTGAAGAAAATCTCTTGATAAAGGGGACTTGTGATGAATAAATCTATCATCGGTACAAAACAAATGGTCGTCAGTCCGCATTATCTCGCTTCTCAAGCCGGAAACCGAATACTGGACAAGGGTGGAAACGCGTTTGACGCCGCCGTTGCTGTGAGTGCTTGTCTGGCAGTTGTGTATCCGCATATGACGGGGCTTGGCGGGGATTCCTTTTGGCTGACGTTTCATCAAGAAACAAAGTCGGTAAGAGTCTACAATGGCAGCGGCCGTTCAGGAGAAAATGTAACGAGAGATGTATATAAGGGAAAAAGCATGATTCCGCTAAGGGGAATCGACAGTGCCATTACCGTTCCGGGGATGGTTGATAGCTGGCATGCGGTACTGAAGGAGTACGGACGTATGTCCCTTGCGGACGTGTTGGAATCCGCTCGCGACTATGCCCAAAATGGGTTTCCAGTATCAGCTGATCAGTGCCGTCACACAGAAACGAATCTTGAACTGCTTGCCTCCACGCCTTACACGGCCGATATCTTCACAAGATGCGGAAAAGCGCCTGTCCCGGGAGAGCGGTTTGTGCAAAAAGAGCTTGCAGAAAGTCTGAACATGATCGCCAAAAAAGGAAGAAACGCATTCTATGAAGGAGATATCGCTCAGCGGATCGTCTCCTATTTACAGCATAACGGCAGCTACATGACACTCGATGATTTTAAAGCGCACCGGGGCGAGTGGGCGGAGCCAGTATCAAGTGATTACCGAGGGTACAGTGTATATCAGGCGCCTCCGAATTCACAGGGATTTACCGGTTTATTAACACTGAACATTCTGGAAAACTATGATTTCACCCAAATCGAACACGGTTCATTTGAGTATTATCATGTGCTTGTGGAGGCATTGAAAAAGAGTTTCCTAGATCGGAATGCCGTCCTGACTGATCCGGCATTTGCGGACATCCCGCTTGAAAGGCTTCTGGACAAAAGTTACGCGAAACAATTGGCGGAAGAAATCGGCTATTTGGCAGAACCGGCGGAAAGCAGGCCATTAGGAAGTGATACTGCATATGCGGCCGTCATCGATGCGGATGGCAACGCAGTATCTTTCATTCAAAGCCTGTACTTTGAATTTGGCTCGGCAGTCACTGCTGGTGATACAGGCATATTACTGCAAAACCGCGGGTCATTTTTCTCATTGGATAAAAATCATGTCAATACACTTGAACCGAGAAAGCGCAGCTTCCATACGCTGATGCCGGCTATGGCCTGCAAAGACGGAAAACCGAAAGTCCTGTACGGCACACAAGGCGGCGAAGGCCAGCCGCAGACCCAGACGGCCATCATTACCAGAATGCTGGACTACGGAATGAATCCACAGCAGGCAATCAGCGAACCGCGTTGGGTGTGGGGCAGAACGTGGGGAGAGGAGTATGAAGGTCTCAGAGTCGAGAGCAGATTCTCAGAGGAGACAATTGAAAAGCTCAAAGACAGCGGCCATCTCGTAGAGGTTGTCGGTGACTATGATCCGCTGATGGGACACGCAGCAGCAATCAAAGTTGATGAGGAAGGATTTCTCCAAGGTGGAACCGACCCGCGGGGAGACGGAGCGGCGGTGGGGGTTTGAGGTATCAAAAGAAAATACACATATAAATAAAAACGACTAGAAAGAGGACTGCGCCAAATAAATAGTGTGCATATTGTTTTTCTTCACGCTTATATTTCCATTCCATAAATGTACGAAAGCAATTCATTAGGAATAGAAAGAAAATAAGCATAATCTCTGGAGGAAAGCGTAAAACAGAAAAACCTAATAAAATGAGCATGATGATTTCCAGCAGCCCTTGTGTGCTATTAACAGGTTTATACCACCAAGGCGGTTTAGGGATGCCTAGTTTTTTTCGAGCATATATATATAAAATAGTATTGATAAAAGCTACGATAAGTATCACAATCAAAAAATGAGTGCCTGTCATATAATCCCTCCTAATCTACCTGTATATACGGCGTAAAAAGGAAATATGTTTCATAAAGAACACCTGGAGCTTTCTCCGGGTGTTCTTTTTACGTATTTTCCTGAGACAACATTTTGTAATCATAAGGCCTTTTTGACTAGTTCCTACTATTTAAATAGTCCTTCTGTTCAGCTGGGACGAATCAGCGTAAATTCTTCGCCGAGCTTCGTATAGTGGTTACCCGCCAATCTTGAGACAGGCTTTAATTCATCTGTCAAAACATAGCCTTTTTCTGCATCATACACCTTTTCATCGAGGTGGAAGCAGACGACTCTCCCGATAAGCAGATCTGCTGTAGTAACGCCTTGATCATTGTCGAACGTTATATGCCGCTCTAATGTGCATTCAAAGCGGATACGTGCTTCTTTAATCCCAGGAACTGAAACAGTTTTGCTTTCGACGGGATGAAGCGAGGTGCGTGTGAGTTCGCTTTCGTCCGGATCTAAGCTTGCTGCTGTTTCATTGATGTCTTCAATGATGGCTTCATCACTGACATGAACGACAAATTCCCCGTTCTCCACTGCGTTTCGGGCTGTATCTTTTTGGCATCCGCCAGCCCTGTTAACAGAAACACTGAGAAGCGGAGGGTCTGAGCTGACAACGTTATAAAAACTGAAAGGCGCTGCATTTACCGCTCCGCTTGAAGAAAGGGTGGTTACAAATGCAATGGGACGGGGGATGACAGCACCCGACAATAGCTTGTATGTGTCTTTAGCGCTAAGCTGATCAGCTTGAAATATGTACATAGCAACAACCGCCTTTAGCGTAGGATATCTTGATTATAACGAACTGGTTTCAAGGAAACCAAATGATATGGGTTGCATATGTTATGTCATGACATATATCTAATACAGGGGATTAAAAATAGGCTTCCGTACGTCCGCCGGCAGCCTATTGAATATGAAATCTAAGATTATTTGTATTTCTTTTTGACTACCCAGCAATTTCCGTCTTTCCAGAATTCTTTTTTGCTGTAATAATCATCATCTTTTTTGTTGCGATGGTTATGATGTGGTTTTTTATAGTGCTTTTTGTCAGATTTTCTATTATGGGAACAATATGTTTTTTTGCGTGTCCGGTATGAGCAGCTGTGTGATCTTCTCTTGTGAGAACAGAATGACTTTTTGTGGCTGCGTGATCTTTTCTTGCGAGAACAGAATGACTTTTTATGGCTGCGTGATCTTTTCTTGTCAGAACAGAATGACTTTTTGTGGCTGCGTGATCTTTTCTTGTGAGAACAGAATGATTTTCTGTGGCTGCGTGATCTTTTCTTGTGAGAACAGAATGACTTCTTGTGGCTGCGATGTTTTCTCTTGTGAGAACAGAATGACTTTTTAAAGCTACGCGATCTTCTCTTGTGAGAGCAGAATGACTTTTTGAAGCTACGTGATCTCTTGTGAGAGCAGTATGATTTTTTGTGGCTGCGAGATTTTTTGTGAGAGCGGTGTGACTTTTTATGGCTGCGTTTTTTTCCATGAGGCTCTTGGTATAAATAATCTTTTAAACCTTCGTTTTTTGCGGATTTCACCGCTTCTTTGATGTCAGAATGGGAATAGTGGCCCAATTTGAAATCCTCCTTTTAGAAATGATTTTAAGGACGAAGATCCTTATTACCCTCATAGTACGCGCGGTTTTAAAAAGTGTATAAGTGTTCCGCTGAGATCACATAAAAATAAAAGCCTAAAATTTGTGAGGGGGAATATGGATGAAGAATAAATCCAATTTGCCGCTTTATCAGCTGTTTGTTCATCCAAAAGATTTGCGTGAATTAAAAAAAGATATATGGGACGATGATCCGGTGCCGGCTGTCATGAAGATAAATCAAAAAAGGCTGGATATTGATATTGCTTACCGGGGATCACATATCAGAGACTTCAAAAAGAAGTCATACCATATTTCCTATTATCAGCCGAAAACATTCCGCGGCGCCCGCGAGGTTCACCTGAATGCAGAATATAAAGATCCTTCTATGATGAGAAACAAATTGTCGTTGGATTTTTTCTCAGAGCTTGGGACGCTGTCTCCAAAGGCAGACTTTGTGTTTTTAAAGGTGAATGGGAAGAATGAAGGGGTTTATCTTGAACTTGAATCCGTCGATGAATTTTATTTAGCGAAAAGGAAATTGGCGGACGGGGCAGTTTTTTACGCGGTTGATGATGATGCTAATTTCTCTCTGATGAGCGATTTGGAAAGGGAAACGAAGACGTCGCTTGAGCTTGGATATGAAAAGAAGACAGGGACTGAGGAAGACGATTTTTATTTACAGGATATGATTTTTAAAATTAATACTGTCCCTAAAGCCCAGTTTAAATCAGAAGTGACAAAGCATGTGGATGTCGATAAGTATTTGCGCTGGCTCGCCGGCATTGTATTCACCTCAAACTATGACGGATTTGTCCACAACTACTCGTTGTACAGAAGCAGTGAAACCGGATTATTTGAGGTGATTCCTTGGGATTATGATGCGACTTGGGGCAGGGATATCCATGGAGAGCGGATGGCTGCCGATTATGTAAGAATTCAAGGATTTAATACACTAACCGCCCGGATTTTGGATGAACCCGATTTTCGCAAGTCTTACAAGCAACTGTTAGAAAAAACGCTCCAATCTCTTTTTACAATAGAATATATGAAACCGAAAATAATGGCGATATATGAGCAGATTAGGCCGTTTGTCCTGATGGACCCATATAAAAAGAACGATATTGAGCGTTTTGACCGTGAGCCGGATGTGATTTGCGAGTATATAATAAAGAGAGCTGATTACCTCAAAAGTGAGCTTGATCTTTTATCCTGACGATAAATGGGCGGATTCCGGAGAACGGAGCGCCTTTTTTATTTCCGTTCATTTAACGATTTAGATATATCCACAAATTGCCTCAGTACAGGGTTTTGGCTGTCTTTTCGATATGCGATGATCCATTCTGCTTTAAGCTGAAAATGATCAACGCTGCGATATGTGACATCAAGGTTAAACAGCCGTCTGGCAGAGGAAGGGACTATGGTAATGCCGATGCCCGCTGTCACCAGTCCAATCACCATTTGATATTCTGTCGCTTCTTGAACGATATTCGGGGCAAAACCCGCGTCTTCACAAAGCTGAATAAAGTCGGTATATAGCGTAGGCCACGCTTCTTTGGAAAGGGTGATGATCGGTTCCTTTTCCAAATCTTTAATGTCAATTGATTCTTTTAAGGCAAGCGGATGCTGTTTCGGCAATGCGAGGATGCATGGACTACTCTGGGTTGTCTCTATTTGCAGCTCTGGATGCTCTAACGGCGGATGGAGAATGCCGATATCGATGTTTCCCTTGAGCAATTCCTCCTGCTGCCGGTAAGAAGCAATTTCTTTCAGTTCAATTTTCACAGAGGGGAATTTTTTACGGTATTCCCGGATAATCGGCGGCAAAAATTCATATGTAGCTGACCCGACAAAACCTATAACGAGATGGCCATGTTCGCCGCGAGCCGTCCGCTGGGCGAGTTCAATTCCTTGACCAATTTGCATCAAAGCTGATCGGCAGTGATTTAAAAAGATTTCGCCGGCCGCCGTTAGCTCGACAAATCGTTTTGTCCTCTTCAGAA
The DNA here is from genome assembly GCF_026796395.1 of Bacillus sp. T17B1. NCBI lineage: Bacteria > Bacillati > Bacillota > Bacilli > Caryophanales > Bacillaceae > Bacillus > Bacillus sp. T17B1. The sequence goes on along the minus strand of NZ_JALAYA010000008.1, from coordinate 219,372 downwards.
GCGTCACCCCGACTTCTTCTTCAAGCTGTTTGATCTGCTGGCTGAGAGGAGGCTGTGTCATGTTCAGCCGCCGTGCAGCTTTTCCGAAATGAAGCTCTTCGGCTACTGCGATAAAGTATTGAAGATGGCGAAGCTCCATTCAATATGCATTCCTTTCCGTAGGTTAATAATTCGTAATACATATTAATCATAAGGCGAATCGATATTGGAGGTCAATTTCCAAAGAGTGTATAGTGAAACATATCACAAGAAATATTTAAAATTTTATGTTTAAAATGCATAATAAGGAGTGAGGGTGTTGACAAAAGCAACAAAAGAACAAAAATCCCTTGTAAAAAACAGAGGGGCGGAGCTTGTTGTTGATTGCTTAGCGGAGCAAGGTGTCACACATGTATTTGCCATTCCAGGTGCAAAAATTGATGCGGTATTTGACGCTTTACAAGATAAAGGGCCTGAAATTATCGTTGCTCGGCATGAACAAAATGCAGCATTTATGGCGCAAGCAGTTGGCCGTTTAACTGGAAAACCGGGAGTTGTGTTAGTCACATCAGGACCAGGTGCTTCGAACTTGGCAACAGGATTGCTGACGGCAAACACTGAAGGTGACCCTGTCGTTGCGCTTGCTGGGAACGTGATCCGTGCAGACCGTTTAAAACGGACACATCAATCTTTGGATAATGCGGCGCTATTCCAGCCGATTACAAAATACAGTGTAGAAGTTCAAGATGTAAAAAATATACCGGAAGCTGTTACAAATGCATTTAGGATAGCGTCAGCAGGGCAAGCTGGTGCCGCTTTTGTGAGTTTTCCGCAAGATGTTGTGAATGAAGTCACAAATACAAAAAGCGTGCGAGCTGTCGCGGCTCCTAAACTTGGTCCTGCACCAGACGATGCAATCAGTGCGGCCATTGCGAAAATCCAAACAGCAAAACTTCCTGTCGTTTTAGTCGGCATGAAGGGCGGAAGACCGGAAGCGATTAAAGCGGTTCGCAAGCTTTTGAAAAAAGTGCAGCTTCCATTCGTTGAAACCTATCAAGCTGCCGGTACTCTTACGAGAGATTTAGAGGATCAGTATTTTGGCCGGATCGGTTTATTTCGCAACCAGCCTGGCGATCTGCTGCTTGAGCAGGCTGATGTTGTTCTGACAGTCGGCTATGACCCAATTGAATATGATCCGAAATTCTGGAATGTCAATGGAGACCGGACGATTATCCATTTAGACGAGATTCTGGCTGACATTGATCATGCTTACCAGCCGGATCTTGAACTGATCGGTGATATTCCATCTACGATCAATCATATCGAACACGATGCTGTGAAAGTAGACTTTGCTGAACGTGAGCAGAAGATCCTTTCTGATTTAAAACAATATATGCACGAGGGTGAGCAGGTGCCTGCAGATTGGAAATCAGATAGAGTTCATCCTCTTGAAATCGTAAAAGAATTGCGGAACGCAGTCGATGATCATGTTACAGTGACTTGTGATATCGGTTCACACGCAATTTGGATGTCACGTTATTTCCGCAGCTACGAGCCGTTAACATTAATGATCAGTAACGGTATGCAAACACTCGGCGTTGCGCTACCTTGGGCAATCGGCGCTTCATTGGTGAAACCGGGAGAAAAAGTAGTATCAGTCTCCGGTGATGGCGGTTTCTTATTCTCAGCTATGGAATTAGAGACAGCGGTCCGCTTAAAAGCACCAATTGTACACATTGTATGGAACGACAGCACATATGACATGGTTGCATTCCAGCAATTGAAAAAGTATAACCGTACATCTGCGGTCGATTTCGGAAATATCGATATCGTGAAATATGCGGAAAGCTTCGGAGCAACCGGCTTGCGCGTAGAATCACCAGACCAGCTGGCAGATGTTCTGCGTCAAGGTATGAACGCTGAGGGTCCTGTCATCATTGATGTCCCGGTTGACTACAGTGATAACATAAATTTAGCAAGTGACAAGCTTCCGAAAGAATTCGGGGAACTTATGAAAACGAAAGCTCTCTAGCACTCTGCGCATCACGACTCTGTTTGATGAACAGCACTAAACAAAAGGAGTGAAGGGAATTATGAAACGCGAAAGCAACATTCAAGTGCTCAGCCGCGGGCAAAAAGACCAGCCTGTGAGCCAGATTTATCAAGTATCAACAATGACTTCTCTATTAGACGGGGTGTACGACGGGGATTTTGAACTGTCAGAGATCCCAAAATACGGAGACTTCGGTATCGGAACCTTTAACAAGCTTGACGGAGAGCTGATTGGTTTTGACGGCGAATTTTACCGTCTTCGTTCAGATGGAACTGCGACACCGGTCCAAAACGGGGACCTTTCTCCGTTCTGTTCATTTACATTCTTTACACCGGACATGACGCACAAAATTGATGCGAAAATGACACGTGAAGAGTTTGAAGAAGAGATCAACAGCATTCTGCCAAGCAAAAACTTATTTTACGCTATCCGCATTGACGGATTGTTTAAAAAAGTGCAGACAAGAACGGTAGAACTGCAAGAAAAACCTTACGTGCCAATGGTTGAAGCGGTTAAAACGCAGCCGATCTTCAACTTCGACAGTGTGAGAGGAACGATCGTAGGTTTCTTAACACCCGCTTATGCAAACGGAATCGCCGTTTCTGGCTACCACCTGCACTTCATTGACGAAGGACGCAATTCAGGCGGACACGTTTTTGACTATGTGCTTGAGGATTGCACGGTTACGATTTCTCAAAAAATGAACATGAATCTCAGACTTCCGAATACAGCGGATTTCTTTAATGCGAACCTGGATAACCCTGATTTTGCTAAAGATATTGAAACAACTGAAGGAAGCCCTGAATAAAAACAAAAGAAAGCTCTATGCAGGGGCTTTCTTTTTATTTGGCTCTTTTCCTGATTTTAGATAAAATAACGTCAAAAGGGTAAAGGTGTGGTCTGATGAAAATATTGGTTTTGGCAGTTCATCCTCATATGGAGACCTCAGTTGTGAATAAGGCATGGACAGAGGAATTGAATCAACATGACAATATTACAGTACGGGAGCTTTATAAAGAATACCCGGATGAAGCGATAGATGTTGCAAAGGAGCAGGAGCTGTGCGAGCAATACGACAGGATTGTTTTCCAATTTCCGTTTTATTGGTACAGCTCTCCGCCGCTCTTAAAAAAATGGCAGGATCTTGTGCTGACTTACGGCTGGGCCTTTGGTTCAGAAGGGAACGCCTTGCATGGCAAGGAGCTGATGCTGGCTGTATCAACAGGAAGCGAAGCGGAGAAATATCAAGCGGGCGGAGCAAATCATTACTCGATCAGTGAGCTTTTGAAACCATTTCAGGCCACGAGTAATCTGATCGGCATGAAATACCTGCCACCATATGTATTCTATGGCGTAAATGCTGCAACTGCAGAGGATATTTCCCTCAGTGCAAAACGGTTAGCCGAATACATCCAGAAGCCTTTCGCTTAAAAGAAAGCCCTGTCCGACATGCGGCAGGGCTTCTTTCTGATTAAAAGTCCGGCAACTCGGACAGGTTATTTTCCTTTAAGCCGTCCGGTTCACTTCGCAAAATGTCACGCCCATATTTATGGAAGACATCAACATGAGCAAGCTTTCCCGCTTTTGCTTCAGACAGCGCAGTGGGATAGTCGAGCTCTCTTCCTATGTTTGTTTTTACTGCGATAATATTGTCTTCCTCATTTCTTCTGACCGCAATAATTTCTTCTTTTCCAGATGGAACATTTTCCTGACCGGCAGTTGTTTGCCGGGCTTTATACGATTCATATGCTGCTTCGAATTGATCCATATTTACACCTCCATTTTTTAACGTGAACAAAAATGTCGAGGATCATGTATGGTTTCGACACGGCATACGACAATATTTCCTGAGAAATATCGTGGGGATGTGACAAATCAACCCACCATAAAAGGGATTCCGCATAAACACGGAATCCCTTTCAGTTATTTTGTCATGTGTAAGTCCTTTGTTTTCATATAACCTGTCGCACCGCCGTAATCAACGAATACCCAATCAAAATCAAAACCGTCTTTTTTTGTTTTACTCCAGCCTAAAAAAGAAACGCTTGTGTCTGCTGGAAGAGTCTTGATGCTTTTTCCTTCAGCGAATGTATATACTTTCGTCTTTGTTTTGGTTTTTACTGTTGTAGCTGCTTTTACAATGTAATGAGTGGAGACAAAGCCGGTTTTTCCGTTTTTATAATGAACCTTTGCCCAGTCAGCGTTTGCGAAGGAAATCAGTTTTAAGCTGTCGCCCAAGTGCAGCGTATCGGCTTTCTGGCTTAATGCGGAAGCTTTCGTTCGGACATGTAACGCCTCTGCTGACACCAAATAAGAATCAATCGGATAACTGTATAAATCATCAATGCTTACCGTTGTTTCTGGCTGTTGAGCATGGATCGTGCTTGCTACTCCTGCAGAAGCAGCAGTCATCCCAGCTGCAAGTGCGAAAGTGGATAGTATTTTTGTTGTTTTGTTCATTTCGTTCCTCTCCTCACGTAAGAGAAATAACTCACTCTATATCCCTATTCACGTTTTCACAGATTCCTAAACATCAAAAAGGATCAGATAAAAATCTGATCCAGGGCAATTATTTTTGTGTTTCTAGTTTGAGAGGTGCGGATATTGTTTTTTTCACTTTTTTTCCGTGCAAAATATCATCTGCTGCTTCTGTAGCCAGTTTACCGATTAATTCAGGCTGCTGAGCCACGGTGGCTGAGAGCTTTCCATCTTTAATGGAAGCGAGCGCATCTTTATTGCCGTCAAATCCAATCACTAAAATATCTTTTCCCGAGCTGTTAATTGCCTCAAGAGCACCGAGCGCCATTTCATCATTGTGAGCAAAAACAGCTTGGATATCCGGGTGTCCCTGCAACAGGTTTTCCATGACAGTCAGGCCTTTGGTACGGTCAAAGTCGGCTGATTGCTTAGTGACAACGTCGAGCTCTTGATCTGAGATGTTATGAAATCCTGAGCCCCTTTCCCTTGTGGCAGATGCGCCGGGCACGCCTTCAAGCTCTGCCACCTTTGCACCTTTTCCAAGTTTGTCAGCAATGAATCCAGCAGCCATTTCACCGCCTTTTACATTATCGGAAGCAACGAGGGTTTCAACTTTTCCTTGTTCAGCGGAACGATCGATTGTTACAACGGGCACACCGATTGCGTTTGCAGATTGTACTGCCGTTGAGATCGCTGAAGAATCAGTCGGGTTGATTAACAATGCATCGACACCTTGCTGGATTAAGTCTTCCACATCACTCGTCTGTTTCGATGAATCATTTTGTGCATCGACAATGATGATTTTCAATCCCCGTTTTTCAGCTTCTTTTTCGATGCCCTTTTTTAATGAGACAAAAAAGGGATTATTAAGCGTTGAGACGGACAAGCCGATGGTGAATTCCTTTTTGTTACCCGAATTTGTCGGCTTTGCCCATTGGGGGGGCTCAAGCGAACAGGCAGTTAATAAAAACAATGATAACGTTAAAATGACAGATACAGCCTTTTTCATGTGAAAAACCCTCCTATGCTGACTTTTTGCGGTCTAATAATACCGCAATTAAGATGACAATCCCTTTGACAACCAGCTGATAAAACGATGAGACGCCAAGCAGGTTGAGCCCGTTATTCAATGTGCCGATGATCAGCACCCCGATTAACGTACCGATAATGCGACCGCGGCCGCCAGAAAGACTTGTTCCGCCTAAGACGACCGCTGCGATAGCATCCAGTTCGTACGATTCTCCGGCAGTCGGCTGTGCTGAATGCAGACGAGAAGTCAATATCGCACCGGCAAGGGCGGATAAAAGCCCGGCTAAAGAATAGATCATCACTTTCACGCGCGTCACTTTAATGCCAGAAATGAGCGCGGCTTTTTCATTGCCTCCGATTGCGTACGTTCTGCGCCCGAACGGTGTTTTATGAAGAAGCACCCAAAGGATGACAAAGGCAAGAACCATCGTAATCGCCGGTACAGGAATACCTAAAAAGTAGCCGCGTCCGAACAGCTGAAAAGCGTAGTTTGTGCCAAGTCCGGTAATTGGATTTCCGTCTGTATACACAAGCGTCAGCCCGCGAAATACAGTCATGGTCGCAAGCGTTGCGATAAAGGGCGCCATTTTTCCTTTTGTGATCAATAGTCCGTTGATCATTCCGAGTACGGCACCAATGATACAGCCGAGGATGATCGCGAGAACTGGATCGACACCGGATACAATCATCCCCGCAACTAAAGCGCTGGATAGGGCAAGAATAGCGCCGACAGAAAGATCAATGCCGCCTGTTAAAATTACAAAGGTCATGCCGAACGCGATTAGTCCGTTAATGGCGACCTGGCGAAGCAGGTTTAGAATATTCAGCGGTTCAAGAAAGCTGGGATTTAAAATAGATACAATGATAACGAGAATAAATAAACCGAGAAACGGGCCGAGTTTTTGCATCACTCCGTCGAAGTGAATCCGTTTTTGTTCTGTTTGCAGTTGTTCCGTTTTCATATTACCGCCCTCCCGTGGCAAGTGTCATAATTCGTTCTTGTGTTGCTTCCTGCGCATCGATTTCCCCGCTGATTCTGCCTTCATGGACAACGATAATGCGATCGCTCATCCCGAGAATTTCCGGCAGCTCTGATGACACCATAATGATGGCGACGCCACGCTCAGTCAGCTCATTCATCAGTGAATAAATTTCCCGTTTCGCGCCAACATCAACACCTCTGGTTGGCTCATCCAAAATAAGCACTTTCGGTCCAATCCCGATCCACTTGGCAATCACTACTTTTTGCTGGTTGCCTCCTGATAAATGGCGTGCGTGCGTTTCTGATGATACCGTTTTGATAGTGAGGCGTTTGATTAAAAGATCGACAAACTCAGCTTCCCGCTTGTAATCAATGAGACCTTTTGGAGAAAAGCTGGACAGATTAGGCAACGCAATATTCTCGCGAATTGAGGTGTCGAGCAGCAACCCTTCATCTTTGCGGTTCTCTGTGATAAAGCCGAGCCCTTTTTTTACCGCATCCTGCGGGTTCTTAATCGCTGTCTTTTTTCCGGCGATCCATATCTCACCCGAGTCCAGCCTGTCAACGCCAAACAGCGCTCTCATGATTTCTGTCCGGCCGGCTCCCATCAATCCGGAGACACCGACGATTTCACCGGAACGAATGTAAAAGCTAACATCTTCAAAACGTCCTTTGACGGAGGCTTTTTTCACCTCGAATATTTTGTCGCCGAGAGAAGGAATGCGCTTCGGATATCGTTCAGTCAGCTCGCGTCCGACCATTTTTTTGACGACTTCATCAAAATTGGTTTCTGAGATGTTGGTTGTATCTACCGTTTTTCCGTCACGCATGATGGTGATTCTGTCGCAAATCGCAAAAATTTCTTCCATCCGATGAGAAATGTATACAATGGATACGCCATTCTTTTTTAACGCTGTCATCACCTCAAAGAGCTTGCTGATTTCCCGTTCCGTCAAAGCAGCGGTAGGCTCATCCATAATAATCACCTCGGCATTTGTCATGAGCACTTTTGCAATTTCAATCATCTGCTGCTGCCCGACGGAACACTCCCCGGCTTCTTGATCAAGAGAAAGGGAGACAGACAGTTTGTCAAATTGCTCTTTTGCTAACGCTTTCATTTTTCTTGTTTGTAAAACGCCTAGCTTAGAGGATATCTCTTTTCCGATAAATAGATTCTCAAGAACGGTCATTTCCGGCCAGATATTCAATTCCTGATGAATAAAGGCTATTCCATGTTGCTCCGCTTCTTTCGGATTGGAAAAGTACGTTTCGTGTCCGTTTATGCGGATTTGCCCTTTATCGGATTTATGCAGGCCTGTCAGTATGTTCATAAGCGTGGACTTGCCGGCGCCGTTTTCTCCCATTAATGCGTGAACCTCGCCAGGCACGAGCTGAAAAGAAACGCCTGACAGCACTTGGTTTTTTCCGAATGCTTTATGAATGTCTTTCATTTCAATCTGCATGTTCCATCCTCCTTTCTAGAAAAGCACACCCGCCTGCAGGATGCAGTTGGCATACGGTGTGAATTCACCTGTTCTTATAATGGCTTTTGCTTCTTTTGTCAGCAGCTTAAACTCCTCGTGAGAAAGGTATTCAATCTCCTGTTCAGAAAAAAGGTTCTCTAGACATCTCGCATTCTCCTGATTAGAGACTTTTATTTCACTTGCAGCAATAACTTTTTCGACGACCATCTCGTCCGCGAGAACTGCCGCTGTATCTTGAAAAGCCGGAAAACCCGGCTTCAGTGAAAGATCAATTTTCAAAACGCCGTCAGGTACGGGCAGCCCTGCATCCGCGATGACAATTTTATCAGTGTGGCCAAGGTCGGCTAAAAGCTTGGCAAGATGGCTGTTCAGTATACCGTGTTTTTTCATGACAGCAGCTCCTCTACTTCTTTTCTAGTCGGCATTCCGCCTTGAGCGCCGAAGGAACAGACAGAAAGGGAAGCAGCACGATTGGCAAACCGCAATGCGGCTTCAATGTCTTTTCCCTCAGCCAGAGCCACGGCAAAAGCTGCGTTAAACGTATCTCCGGCTCCGGTTGTATCAACGGGCTCTACGGGGAAGGACGGGATGAGGCGCTCTTTGCTGCCGGTTGAATAGCGGACGCCTTGTTTTCCTTCCGTAATAAAGAGCTTCGCTGGATAAAGCGCCAAGGCTTCAGAAACGGTAAGACCAGGGAATAAGATCGACGCCTCGTGTTCATTCGGCGTGAGATAGGTGGCGTGATCAATTGTTTCTTGTAACAGCGGGCGGGCCGGTGCCGGGTTGAGCATGATCGGGATATCGTGAGAATGGCAGTATCTGCACACCTCATCAACCGTTTCTTCCGGAATTTCCTGCTGAATCAGGACCATATCAACCTTTTCAATCTGATCAAGCGCGTCTATCGCGAATGATGGAGTGATATCATCGTTCGCACCTTTGACAACGACAATGCTGTTATCACCTTCAGCAAGCACAATGTGGGCGGTTCCGCTTTCCTGGTGTGTAACCGGTTCCATATAGTCGGTACAAACGCCGTTTGCTTTTAGATTTTCCAAAATGGCTGTTCCATAATGATCATCCCCGACCTTGCCGACCATAAACACGTGGGCGCCAAGTCTGGCAGCAGCAACGGCCTGATTTGCTCCTTTACCGCCCGGCACTGTCTGAAAGGACGTGCCAAGTACCGTTTCTCCGGCCTTTGGGCGTTTGTCCGAGGTGACCACTAAATCCATAGAACAGCTTCCAATCACACAAATATTACGCATCATGATCTTCCTTTCTTGTCGTCTGTCTTCTTATATAGGTGACAGGCATTTGAATCGCCGTTTCTGTCAGCGGCTGTTTTTTGATGATACGCAAAAGCAGTTTGGCCGCTTCTTTTCCCATATCATATGCGGGCTGTTTAATTGTAGACAGTGGCGGGAACAGCAGCTTGCTTTGCGGTATATCATCATAGCCGATAATTTGAATGTCTTCGGGAACATTTCTTCCGAGCCGCAAAGCTTCATGTAAAACTGCAGCGGCTTGAATATCATTACTCGCAATCACACCGTCTGTCTCAGGATAAGCCGCAAACAGCTCCTTCGCCATCGATTGTGCATCCTTAAAAGAAAATGAAGCCGTCTCGATGACCTGAAAATCAGCATCAGCCTGCTGCAAGATTTCCAAAGCGCCGTTAAAGCGGTCTTGAACGGTCGGCAGGTGAGCGGGTCCTCTCAAGAGCGTGATGCGCTTGCTTTTACCGTAAATGATGACTTCGGCGGCTAATTTTCCTCCTATATAGCCGTCACTGGACACAGAAGGGGCGCCTTCAGGTGTTCTGTCCAGAAAAACGACTGGGTGATTCATGCCGCTGTATTCCTCAAGATCCGGGTAATTCGTTGCAGCAATAATGCCTGCAACATGATTTTGCTTAAAGGTTTGAAGGTACTCAAGTTCTTTTTTTAATTCCTCGTCACTGTTTCCAAAAATAAGGCGATAGCCTTCCCGGTTCAATTCATCCTCCGCACCGCGGGCAAGCTGGGGGAAGAAAGGGTTTGTGATATCCGGGAGCAAAAGCCCGATCAGCCGGGATTCTCTCTTATAAAGAGATCTGGCGACTTCATTCGGGTAATAGTTCAGTTCTTCCATCGCCGCTATGACACGTGTTCGTGTTTCTTCGTGTACATAGCCGTTGTCATTCAGGACGCGGGAAACCGTTGCAACTGAAACGCCAGCCGCTCCGGCGACATCTTTAATTGTAGCCACAACAGCTCCTCCTTGTTAATGTAACCGTTTACATAGATAGATTATCATGCACAAATCATAAATTGCAACAAAAATATAAAAGAAAAGTAATTATAAAATGTATATATAATTTAGAAATTTGAGGTTTTTGTTCTTTTTTTAACAATGTATTCACAAATATGGATGAAGATTTCATGAACAAATATTAAGATTTATTAAGATTATTTCAAAGTTAAGTGTTTAGACCTGTAATTGAGAAGAAACAGAAAAGACTATATACCTAAAAAATGTTTAATTATGTTAAAGGATACGGACTCTTATTTTCAGAATTTTTAAAGAAGGTCTATATAGTCATTTTGGTATGGGCCTTGATTTGCCTTTCCTATGTAAAAAGGTCGACAAGATGATCTTGTCCTTAGGAAACAGGAAGAAACTATTTTGTGTTTATAAGAACTGGAAACCCGCATGAGGGCGGGAAAATATTGATAAGACGGGCTGAGAAAAACCTAATTTGAAATTCATAGCACATGCAATCTGCAAGGTGTGACTATAAGTCTAAAAGTAGGCTAGGGAAAAAATGAAAGCGTATACCTTGCAATTTTTAAAATAATAGACAAGGTGTAAGTCCTGGGGTTTTCCAAAAATAGAAAACAATTTGTAGGTACAAAATCTCTTTCATAAGAGAAGTTTGGCTTAGTGGATGAGGGAAGATTATGTTACATAATGCCGATTGAGAATTCATAGTGATTCTATATACTGATGAATGAATTTACAACAATATAGAAGGAGATGTCGAAAAGCAATGTGGTTACTCATTATAGCCTGTGCTGTCATACTGGTCATCGGAATATTAGAAAAACGCCGACATCAGAAAAACATTGATGCCCTCCCTGTGCGAGTGAATATTAACGGCATCCGAGGAAAATCGACTGTGACAAGGCTGACAACCGGAATATTAATAGAAGCCGGTTACAAAACTGTTGGAAAAACGACAGGAACGGACGCAAGAATGATCTATTGGGATACACCGGAGGAAAAGCCGATTAAACGGAAACCTCAGGGACCGAATATCGGCGAGCAAAAAGAAGTCATGAGAGAAACGGTAGAAAGAGGAGCCAACGCTCTTGTCAGTGAATGCATGGCCGTTAATCCGGACTATCAAATTATCTTTCAGGAAGAACTTCTTCAAGCTAATATCGGTGTCATCGTAAACGTGCTGGAGGACCATATGGATGTCATGGGGCCGACGCTCGATGAAATTGCAGAAGCGTTTACCGCTACTATTCCTTATAATGGGCATCTTGTCATTACAGATAGTGAATATACCGAGTTCTTTAAACAAAAAGCAAAAGAACGAAACACAAAAGTCATCATTGCTGATAACTCAAAAATTACAGATGAATATTTGCGTAAATTTGAATATATGGTATTCCCTGATAACGCTTCTCTGGCGCTAGGTGTGGCTCAAGCACTCGGCATTGACGAAGAAACAGCGTTTAAAGGAATGCTGAATGCGCCGCCAGATCCGGGAGCAATGAGAATTCTTCCGCTGATCAGTCCGAGCGAGCCTGGGCACTTTGTTAATGGGTTTGCTGCAAACGACGCTTCTTCTACTTTGAATATATGGAAACGTGTAAAAGAAATCGGTTACCCTACCGATGATCCGATCATTATCATGAACTGCCGCGCAGACCGTGTGGATCGGACACAGCAATTCGCAAATGACGTATTGCCTTATATTGAAGCAAGTGAACTGATCTTAATCGGTGAAACAACAGAACCGATCGTAAAAGCCTATGAAGAAGGCAAAATTCCTGCAGACAAACTGCATGATCTAGAGTACAAGTCAACAGAAGAAATTATGGAATTGTTAAAGAAAAGAATGCACAACCGTGTCATATATGGCGTCGGTAATATTCATGGCGCCGCAGAGCCTTTAATTGAAAAAATCCACGAATACAAGGTTAAGCAGCTCGTAAGCTAGGAGGATAATGCAGACATGTTCGGATCAGATTTATACATTGCACTAATTTTAGGGGTACTACTCAGTTTGATTTTTGCAGAAAAAACAGGGATTGTACCGGCAGGACTGGTTGTACCGGGATATTTAGGACTAGTGTTTAATCAGCCGGTCTTTATTTTACTGGTTTTGCTAGTGAGCTTGCTCACTTATGTCATAGTGAAATATGGTTTATCCAAATTTATGATTTTGTACGGACGCAGAAAATTCGCTGCCATGCTGATTACAGGGATCGTCCTGAAAATCGCGTTTGATTTTCTATACCCGATTGTACCATTTGAAATCGCAGAATTTCGAGGAATCGGCATCATCGTGCCAGGTTTAATTGCCAATACCATTCAGAAACAAGGTTTAACCATTACGTTCGGAAGCACACTGCTATTGAGCGGAGCGACCTTTGCTATCATGTTTGTTTACTACTTAATTTAATGTAAGGTGTGTCAAACGATGAAAAAAGAACTGAGCTTTCAAGAAAAGCTGCTGAAGCTGACAAAACAGCAAAAAAAGAAAACCAATAAGCACGTATTTATTTCCATTCCGATCGTTTTTGTCCTCATGTTCGCTTTTATGTGGGCGGGAAAAGCAGAAACGCCGAAGGTCAAAACATATTCTGACGACGTTCTCTCAGCCTCATTTGTCGGCGATATTATGATGGGGCGTTATGTTGAAAAAGTAATGGAGCATAAAGGGACAGACAGTCTTTTTCAGTATGTTGAACCGATTTTTAAAGCCTCTGATTATGTAGCAGGAAACTTTGAAAACCCGGTAACCTATCAAAAGAATTATCAACAAGCAGATAAAGAGATTCATCTGCAGACGAATAAAGAATCAGTGAAAGTCTTGAAGGATATGAACTTCACGGTTCTCAACAGCGCAAACAACCACGCAATGGATTACGGCGTTCAAGGCATGAAAGATACACTTGAAGAGTTTTCGAAACATAACCTCGATATCGTTGGAGCTGGATACAGCTTGAGCGATGCGAAAAAGAATATTTCGTACCAGGAAGTCAATGGGGTAACCATCGCGACGCTCGGCTTTACCGATGTATCCGGAAAAGGTTTCGCGGCTAAAAAGAATACACCGGGCGTGCTGCCCGCAGATCCTGGAATCTTCATCCCTATGATTTCAGAAGCGAAAGAACATGCGGACATCGTCGTTGTGCAGTCACACTGGGGACAAGAATATAACAATAATCCAAACGACCGTCAGCGCCAGCTTGCGAGAGCTATGTCTGATGCGGGAGCTGATATCATTGTCGGCCATCACCCGCACGTCTTAGAACCGATTGAAGTATATAACGGAACCGTTATTTTCTACAGCCTCGGTAACTTTGTTTTTGACCAAGGCTGGACAAGAACGAGAGACAGTGCACTGGTTCAGTATCACCTGAAGAAAAACGGAACAGGCCACTTTGAAATAACGCCGATTGATATCCATGAAGCGACGCCTGCACCGGTGAAAAAAGGAAGCCTGCAACAAAAAACGATTATTCGCGAACTTACAAAAGATTCTAATTTCGCATGGGAAGTGAAAGACGGAAAACTGATGTTTGATGTTGATCATAGCGATAAACTAAAATCTAAATAATCGGAGTGATAAAGATGAAATTTGTCAAAGCCTTCTGGCCGTTTGTTGCCGTAGCTATCGTGTTCATGTTTATGTCAGCTTTTAAATTTAATGATCAGCTGACAGATCAGGAAAAGCAGAAGATTGATACGGAAATCCACAAGATCCAACAGCAGGAAGAACCGGCAAACGCCAATAAATAATTAAAAAAAGAGAGTGTCTGATGAGGCATTCTCTTTTTATTTGCCCAGCATATTCATTCTGTGAAAATATCAAAAAGTCTCTTAATAAATTCAAAAAAATACCGATGTTAAAACTGCAAACAGAGGAGGAGATAATAAAAGTGAAGACACTGGCAAACTGGAAGAAGTTTTTGCTTGTGGCGGTTATCATTAGTTTTTTGGGATCAACTATTACAAAAGCGGAGATTGCGGAGGCTGATATGTCATCTGAACTGGTGATCAGCGAAGCAAAAAAACTGCTTGGGTATCAGTATAAATATGGCGGTGAAACGCCGAATGAGGGATTCGATCCTTCGGGATTGATTCAATATGTTTTCAGTAAGGCTGATATTCATCTGCCGAGATCTGTGAACGACCAGTATAAAGTCGGAACGGCCATAGTGCCGGAAGACCTGAAGCCGGGCGATATTTTGTTTTTCAAGAAAGAAGGAAGCAGCGGGACAACACCGACACATGACGCTCTTTATATCGGAGACGGCCAAATGATTCACAGTACGCAATCAAAAGGGATTATCATTACCAATTACACAAAAAGCAGCTATTGGAGCGGCACTTATATCGGGGCAAGACGAATTGCAGCTGATCCGGCAACAGCTGATGTTCCTGTCGTTCAGGAGGCCGAAAAATATATCGGCATTCCATATGTGTTTGGCGGGAGCACACCGTCAGAAGGCTTTGATTGCTCAGGACTCGTGCAATATGTATTTCAGCAGGCACTCGGCATTTATCTGCCGCGATCAGCCGAACAGCAGTGGGCAGTAGGCGAGAAGGTGGAGCCTCAGTACATAAAGCCTGGTGATGTCGTCTATTTCAGCAATACGTATAAATCGGGAATTTCACATGCAGGGATTTATGCAGGCAGTGGAAGGTTTATTCAGGCAAGCCGGTCAGAAAAAGTAACCATTTCTTACTTGTCAGAGGATTATTGGAAATCGAAGATGACAGGCATTCGCCGATTTGACAACCTGACAATCCCGAAAGAAAACCCGATTGTGTCTGAGGCAACACTTTATATCGGAGAAGTTCCTTACAAACAGGGCGGAGTGTCTCCAGAGACAGGATTTGATACAGCTGGATTTGTCCAATATGTATACCAGAAAGCAGCCGGTATTTCCCTGCCTCGCTACGCAACAAGCCAGTTCAAAGTAGGAACTAAGATTGAGAAGGCAGACCTGAAACCGGGAGACATTGTGTTCTTCCAATCAACTAGCCTAAATCCGGCTATCTATATCGGAAATGGACAAGTTGTTCATGTCACATTATCAAACGGTGTGACCATTACCAATATGAACACGAGCACGTATTGGAAAGATAAATATGCGGGAAGTATACGGGTGCAATAAAAGACAAAGACTCCAGAATCTCTGGAGTCTTTTCTTTATGCATATTGGCCGGAAAGAAGCTGGTCTATAAAGTAGGCAACACCATGTTCATCATTGCTTTTTGTGACAAAGGTGCTTTTTTCTTTTAATTCATCGATCGCATTTTCCATGGCGATACGGTGTCCGGCGACTTCAAACATGGACAAATCGTTCGGACTGTCACCAATCGCATAGATATCCTGTGTTGCAATTCCGTATATTTCAGCCAGCTCTGTCAGCGCGCGTCCTTTTCCTGAAGAGGCTGGCAGGATTTCGATAATATGTTTTCCAGAAGAGGTCTGCGCCAGTTTTTTATGATGTTTCAGCTCTTCTTTCGCTTGTTTCAGCTTGTCCATATCAAAGGAGAAGCAAAGAAGCTTATAAATGTTTTCACTGCCGTCAAAAACCGATTCGATATGAGGGATCGGTTTAATGCCAAACTGCTTGAACTGAGTCATGGCTCCTTGCCACAATTCATCCGTCTTCTCGTTGGGATTTGCGCTCTTTAGAATATCAAGCTCCGCATGCAGCTTAGCTTCGCCGTCAAAAGGAGAAAGCAGATGGTCATCTGTATATACCTCAAAGTAGATGTTTTTTGACAGTAGGTAATCAGCGATCGCTTTACCGGCCTCCTGATCCATTAATGTCCGGCTGATCAGGCGGTAGCCTTTGTCATGAACGGTACCGCCATTTGCCGCAATGATAGGGATATCCAAGTCTTCCAGCAACGCTTTTACATCAAAAGTCGCTCTTCCCGTGCAAATGGTGACGAGGATACCGGCGTCAACGGCCCGCTTGATCGCCGCTCTGTTTTCTGCAGAAATGACGCTCTCTTTATTCAGTAATGTACCGTCTAAATCAATCGCAATTAATTTCATATGTAGGGGGAACCTCCTTAAAAATGAAGCTGCTTCGTGTAGTATGTTCAGCTTTACTGTGAAACATAATCCATATAAACCAAGGCTAAACGTTACTTTGATCATTTTCAACAAGAAAATATGTAAAACGGGATGGCGATTACGCCATCCCGTTCATTATACACCTAAATCGTTTTGCAGCTCTTCTTTAACTTCCTGCAGTTTTTGTTGGTTCAATT
The DNA here is from genome assembly GCF_026796395.1 of Bacillus sp. T17B1. Classification (NCBI taxonomy): domain Bacteria; kingdom Bacillati; phylum Bacillota; class Bacilli; order Caryophanales; family Bacillaceae; genus Bacillus; species Bacillus sp. T17B1. Next base: position 202,850 of record NZ_JALAYA010000008.1, on the reverse strand, counting down.
TTAAATAATAAACTCCAGAAGGTTCATAATCGTAACCCGTCAGCTGAATAGAATCAACCGATTTCAATGAAGTGAGGAACGGGAACAAACCGATGGCATCTTTAAGAGATAAGTTCATTTTCAGATTTTTCCCCATCGTATCCACAATATCATCATAAGCCGGGATTGAGCTTAGTGATTTTGATTTGTCCAAAATGGCGCTCAGCACTTCCATTTGTCTTTGTCCCCGCAAAAGGTCACTGTCCGCTTTGCGTGTTCTTACGTAAGCGAGTGCTTCTTCTCCATCAAGCGTTTGTGTTCCCTTTTGAAGAACCACTTTACCTTTTGTATCTTTTTTGATTTGCTGAATGACTTTATCGCTCTTTACTGTTACTTTGACGCCATTCAGCTGATTTACAACGTCTTCAAAAGCTGTGAAATTGCTTTCGACGACATAATCGACGGGAATATCCAGCATTTCCTCAACTGTTTTCACAGTAAGGTCAACGCCGCCATAGGCATGAGCATGTGTAAATTTATCATAGCCATGGCCTGGTATGTTTACATAGGCATCACGCGGAATGCTCAGCATTTTAGCTGTTTTTTCTTTCCGGTTAAATGTAACCAGCACATTCGCGTCACTTCTAGCCTGATCGACAGTCTCGCCTTTTTCCTCTCTGGCATCAATTCCTAAGAGCAACACAGAGAAAGAATCTTTTCCTGGATCAAATTCTTTAATCCGTTTTACTGATTGTTCTCCGCGTGCAAGGTTAACGTGAGCCTCCTTAGAAGCATTGTTTAGTTTCACATAAGCATAGGTGCCGACAGATCCTGCCGCAATGATTAGAAAAGCCATCAAACCGGCAACGATTTTCACCCATTTTCTAAGTCTTCTCTTTTTCTTTCTCCGATGTGTTCGTTCTTCCATATCAATACCTCTCGATTCTGTAATATTTGAAGAGTACCATTTATTTTGCCATGGGGCAACTCCTGGATAACATTTTTCGATAAATATTCCTATATTTATAAGTTCATAAGTCTCTATTGTTGAAGATAGATAATGTTATTGTGCTGAACCACCTTATATTGGACGTCGCAGCAGATAAAATGTTTCGACGGTGTTGAAAAAACACAAGTAAATGATTGGAAACTCATTTAGCCAGAATAAAAAGGTTTAATGGCCAGAAAAAAAGGCTAAAAGATTTCTAAAAAACTCCACAGGTGGAATGATTGCAACTGATGGAGAAAGGGAGTCATTTTTATGAAAAAGCAGTCCAATATATGGCTATATTTTTTCGGCGCTCTTGGGGGCGCGTTATACGGTTATGATACCGGAGTGATTTCCGGAGCTATTTTATTTATGAAAAAGGACTTAGGCTTGAATGCCTTTACGGAAGGACTTGTTGTCAGCTCCTTATTGGTTGGGGCGATATTAGGCTCAGGAGCGGCCGGCAAGCTAACTGACCGTTTCGGAAGGAGAAAAGCGATTATGGCAGCCGCGCTGCTGTTTTGTATAGGAGGTCTGGGTGTGGCCCTTGCCCCGAATACGGGAGTCATGGTGCTGTTTCGCATCATTTTGGGACTTGCAGTCGGAACATCGACAACAATCGTGCCGCTCTATTTATCTGAACTTGCTCCAAAACATAAGCGCGGGGCGCTGTCATCTCTGAATCAGCTGATGATCACAGTCGGCATCCTACTATCTTATATCGTCAATTACATATTTGCCGATGCCGAAGCGTGGCGCTGGATGCTGGGATTGGCTGCTGTGCCGTCGCTGCTTTTGCTCATTGGCATTTTGTTCATGCCGGAGAGCCCGCGCTGGCTGTTTACGAATGGCGAAGAGAATAAAGCGAAAAAGGTTCTCGAAAAATTGCGTGGCACAAAAGATATTGATCAGGAAATACATGATATTCAGGAAGCAGAAAAGCAGAATGAAGGCGGCCTGAAGGAGCTGTTCGATCCATGGGTGCGTCCCGCACTGATTGCCGGCCTGGGACTGGCGTTTCTGCAGCAATTTATCGGAACTAATACGATCATCTATTATGCGCCAAAGACCTTTACAAACGTTGGATTCGGAAACTCTGCATCGATTTTAGGAACGGTCGGAATCGGCACAGTCAATGTTATCATGACATTAGTAGCAATTAAAATCATCGACAAGATCGGAAGAAAGCCGCTATTGTTATTTGGGAATGCCGGGATGGTAATCAGCTTAATCGTTCTCGCGCTGGTGAATCTCTTTTTCGATAACACCACGGCTGCCTCATGGACGACTGTCATTTGCTTAGGTGTATTTATCGTTGTCTTTGCGGTCAGTTGGGGCCCGGTTGTCTGGGTGATGCTTCCTGAATTGTTTCCGCTCCATGTCAGAGGAATCGGTACTGGTGTATCAACATTGATGCTGCACGGTGGGACACTGATTGTTTCACTTACCTATCCAATATTAATGGAAGCGATCGGCATCAGTTATTTATTCCTGATTTATGCCGCAATCGGTATCATGGCGTTCTTATTTGTCCGTTTTAAAGTGACAGAGACGAAGGGTAAAAGCCTTGAAGAAATTGAGCAAGATTTAAGGGACAAAAACGGACAGGGAGGATCTGCCGGAAAACAGCAGACTGTCGGAACATAAAAAAGGGTGCGCGATCATGCGGACCCTATTGGTTGCTCACTGCCCTGCAGTGCCGAAGTTAACGATTTTGAAAGAAATATCGTATTTAAAATCAGCATCAGAAAATATGTCATCCCAATGTCCTTTTACTTTATGCCAGTATTCAGGGTGTTGAATCCGGATGTAATCCGATAAAAAGATCGGATCGCTTTTATACTCATGCTGCAGTTTATCCATAACCTTCTTTACATCACGTTCAAGCTTTTTCTCAAAAATGTTCTCAAGCCTGTGCAAATAGTTTTTGCGAAACGAGTTTTCATTCGGGCTTTGGTCTTCTGTCAGGATACCCTTTGTTTTGACAGAAATCTGAAAGACAGGTTTCCCGTTTTCAATCGCCGGCTTAATTTTAGATTTCGACTTTTTAATCTCAAACGTAATCGGATGTCCTTTATCTGTCGTCGGCATGACGCCTCCTTGGATTGTCCCCATGACCCATGTCAGTGTCTGGATTTCTTCAGCTGAAAGAAATCCAACGAGTTTATTACTGCCGCTTTTGATAATGCCTGCCCCGTCATACTTTGCTTTTCCCTTTTGGTTATTAACGGCTTGAATAAGAAAACTGTAGCCATTTTGGCAATAGATAGAGGCCCTGCCGATGCGAAGCGGCATCATAATCTTTCCGTTATAACCGCTGTTATGGGTTAGATCAATCAGCTTTTCGGAAGGCATCGGCAACTGCTGCTTCGGGCTTCCCTTTGTGAAAATATCTCCAGCTTTCCCTCTGGCTGCCATCAAATAGCTGCTGCGCCGCAGCTCATCATCCCGGATAAAATGGTTGAAGACTTGATCTATGTTTTGATTCCTCATTAGTTTTTCTCCCAGGAGAATGACTTTTAAATGGTCGCTATAGATAGGAGGATCTTTAATGGATACATCACTGACCGCTTCAAGGACGGTTTTCCCATAGGATGTCACATTGACAAATTCGGGTTTTCCGGATGCTTGGCTGTCTTCACTTTGGGGAAGAAGGTTTTGATACGTTAATTTATACTGATGGTCATCGGTCTCATCGATGGCAAGTCCTCTGGCAAAAGACAGCTTTTCAATATTTTTGACATCCCAGCACCCGCAGAGCATCTGCAACATCAGAACCATTGCTGATAGCTTCATCATTGTTTTCATTGCAGCTGATCCCTCCCCAGTTTTTTCTGTAACCAGCTTAAAAACCAGATAAGAAATGGTATTGCAACGACACCTAAAAATACATATCCGAGAAGTGAACCGTAATAAAATACGGCATTAAGATCTTCAGGAAACATTGATAGAAAAAATGTAACAGCCAGTAATGCAGCAAGAAGCCACGGATTGTTTTTATTTTTCAGGTGAAAGATATCAGTTAATCCGATATGCGCCCCTTTAAAGGAGCCGAGCATACATGCAAATTGCTGAGCTGTCCAAGTTATCTGTAAAAACAGGTCAAACCGTTCAATAAAGATCCCCGGGATTTCTAATGCGTGAATGAGAGATATGGTAGGCCATGTTACTGTTTTTGCCTCAGCTACACTCATACAGCCAATGACCATAAACAATGTAATGCTATAAAAAACAGTCGAGGTTGCAATGCCTAAAGCGACAGCTTTTTTTACCTGCTTGGGATCTTTCATAAAGGGAATGAGATAAAAAATGACTTCAAATCCTGAAAAATATAAAAGAGTTTTAGGAAATAAAGAGAAAAAACTTCGATAACCGCCTTCAAATACAGGCCGGATAAAATCCAGTTGAAATAGCCGAAAGCTAAACATCAGAAGCATAAGGAAAATAATAATAGTAATAGGAAAGATATACGCATATACCTTCGCAATGGGATAGACGCCCCCGGCTACATGATAAATGGCAACAGCCAGAAAAATAAACACGACAACCGCCATTGGAGTGTTTTTTAAAAGAAAGAATCCGACAACCTCGCCCAAAACCCGCGCCTGATAACATACGATACCGATAAAATAAAGGGTAAGAAATATATTCAATAAGGAACCAATCAATTTTCCGGCTGCAATGCTGTTGAGCTCAAAAATTGTTTTCCCGCTGTTTCGTTGAAGAAAAGGCAAAAAAAGCAGTACAATAATAATAAATATAACGCCCTGCAGCAAGATCATGATCCATCCAATGGGACTATCGGTTTCAGCGGCTGAGCGGGGAAGAGTTAAGACACCGGCACCGATCATTGTACTGCTTACCATGATAAGCGTCTGCATAAATGTAAGCTTGTCCTCTATTTGCCTCATAGCCATCACCTTTGCCTGATTTTATCTTTTGTGCCTTTGCGGGTAGGTCTTCTTTTTAAAAATAGGGTGGGAACGCGAATCACAGTGTCCTTTAAATCTTGTCCGGGCTGTGCCATTATCGGAATAATATAATCCTGGCCAAAGCTTTTCAGTCGCATCAAGTGGCCGATTACAAACAGAAAGACCATAATGACGCCATACATGCCAAGCATTGCAGCACTGATCATACCCGCAATGCGAATAATCCGCAGCGGGAAGTTAAAGGCGTATGAAGGAACGGTAAAGGATGCCAATGCGGTGACGGATACGACAATGACCATCAGCGCACTGACGATTTGCGCCTGTACGGCAGCCTGTCCAATGACAACGCCTCCAATGAGCCCGATCGTCTGTCCAATCGGCTTTGGCAGCCGTAAACCGGCTTCCCTGATTAGTTCTATCGTAAATATCATAATAAATGCCTCGACAAAAGGCGGGAAAGGCACATTCAGCCTGCTGCCTGCAATCGAAATGGCCATTCTCGTTGGCAAAAGGCCCGTATGAAAGGAAACGAGAGAAATATATAAGCCGGGCAAATAAATGGTAATCAGGATGCTCGAATAACGAAGCAACCGAATAAGAGACATGATAATCCAGCGCTGGCTGTAATCATCTGGTGAATGGATAAATTCATCAAGCGTAGCCGGTACAATGAGTGCAAATGGGGTGCCATCAACTAAAATGGAAACCCGCCCTTCTAACAAAGAGCTTTCTACACGATCTGGACGTTCTGTGCTTAAGATTGTCGGAAAGATTGTAAAATGCTCATCCTCAATGAGCTGCTCAAGTATGCCTGATTCCGGCAAATCATCTGTCGTAATGGATTTCAGCCGTTTAAACACTTCCTTTACAACATAATCAGGGGCAATATCCTGAATATATGCGACAGCTATCTTTTTCTTCGTCCTTTTGCCTATCGTCATTTCTTTTATGACCAGATTAGGGTCACTCGACCGCTCTCGTAAAAGCGCCGTGTTTGTCCGCAGTGTTTCAATAAAGCCAATCTTCGGACCGCGTTCTACGATTTCAGAGGAAGGTTCTTCAAGGCCGCGCGTCATTAATGTTTTCGTATCAAATGCCAGGCCCGCGCTGTAACCATCAGCCAGCAAAATGGTATGTCCGGAAAAAATAAGCTGCTGTATTTCTTTTATTGTAGAAATCACGCTGTGGCGATAGCCGAAAAAGAAAGCGGATAAATCTTCAATCAAGCCTTCTTTTTGAGCTAACGCTTCTTTTTGTAAAGGAGACATGACGTGTTGTGCCAGAAGCTTATTTTCTGTCAAACCGTCAATATACAGCAGGCACGCCTTCTGTCTGCTGTCTCCGAAAGAAAACGTATAAAAAATGATATCGTCGTTTTGCCCCAATTTTTTTTTCAACGTTTCTACATTGCGCTGGAGATCAGAGTCGATTTGCAAAGTTTCTCTCCCCTTTATAAAACAGATTGACGGTTTTTCTTAATTTGTATCAAAAAAGGAGAATTATTCTTTACAAGGAAAAGGCTGAAACAAACCTTCTTTTGAAAGTGATATAATATAAAGGAAGCGTTTTCTCAAAAAGGGGTCATTGATACATAATGCTTTGTACATATGTTGTCATAGAAAAAAGACAGCTTATCCGGCGTTTGTAAGAGGAGCGCACCGGGAAAATAATGATCAGCTATTTACAGGGGAGGGGTACGGATCATGACGCAATCACCGATTTTTCTAACGCCTGTGTTTAAAGAAAAAATCTGGGGCGGCACCGCTTTACGAGATAGATTTGGATACGGTATTCCTTCAGAAACAACGGGGGAATGCTGGGCCATTTCCGCTCATCCAAAAGGACCGAGCATAATTGCCAATGGCCCGTATAAGGGAAAGACACTGACTGAGCTTTGGGATGAGCATCCGGAAGTATTCGGCTGCGTGGAGGGGGAGCGATTTCCGCTTCTGACAAAGCTGCTGGACGTGAAGGAAGATATGTCAATTAAAGTTCACCCTGATGATTACTATGCCGGAGAAAACGAAGAGGGAGAACTCGGCAAGACGGAATGCTGGTACATTATCGACTGTAAAGAAAACGCGGAGATTATTTACGGGCATACGGCCCGCTCAAAAACCGAACTTGTCACAATGATCAACAGCGGTGACTGGGAAGGCCTGCTGCGAAGAATCAAAATTAAACCGGGTGATTTCTATTATGTGCCTAGCGGAACGCTGCATGCATTGTGCAAGGGGGCACTTGTATTAGAGACCCAGCAAAATTCAGATGCCACATACCGGGTGTACGATTATGACCGGCTTGATAAAAATGGGAGTCCGAGAGAGCTTCATTTTGCCAAAGCGGTCAATGCGGCCACGGTACCCCATGTGGACGGGTATATAGATGAATCCACAGAATCAAGAAAAGGAATAACCATTAAAACGTTTGTCCAAGGTGAATATTTTTCGGTATATAAATGGGACATAAATGGCGAGGCTGAACTTTCTCAGGATGAATCCTTTCTGCTTTGCAGCGTGATAGAAGGAAGCGGTTTGCTGATGTATGAAGAGGAAACATGTCCGCTCAAAAAAGGCGATCACTTTATATTGCCGTCTCAAATGCCCGATTTTATAATTAAAGGAACCTGTACACTTATCGTGTCTCACATTTAACTTAATCTCACTTCGAGATTAAGTTTTTTTTATTAAAAAATGGAAGTGATTCACCTATAAATGAAGCATATGCGTGCCGATAAATAAATTAGTTTTATATACTCATTGAATAAGAAAGAGGAGAAGGAATGAAAAAGAGATTAATCGCACCTATGCTTCTGTCCGCCGCGTCCCTTGCCTTTTTTTTGCCATATCCGGTTCTGCCCAGGCTGCAGCGTATACGGATTACTCGATATATGAGGTAGAGCCGTCAAAAACGTTCAGTACAGAAAGCCAAGCCTCGCAGGCTGTCGCCAAACTGGAAAAGGACACTGGCTGGGATGCTTCCTATCAGGCTTCAGGTACAACAACGACCTACCAAATTTCCGCTGCAGGTATACACAGCGAATCAGAAGCAAAAGCAATACTGAGCGGACTCACCAAACAGACAGCGATTACAGGCACGACAAGCCCTGTCGGAAGCAAACAGCCCTATGTCACCATCACGTCAGGTGCCATTTCCGGAGAAAAACAGGCAAACAACTTGCTGACTAAGCTTAAACAGGAGACGGGAGTGGCTGGCGCTGTAAAAGCTTCCGGAGCAGCTCAATCCTATATAAACGTCATGACATCAGAGATCGCTGATGAGACAAAAGCCAAGGCGCTTATTCAGAGTCTAGCTAAGCAAACGGGGATTAAAAGCTCGTATCAGCCCATCACCCACACGGTGTCCGTCACAACGATTCAGTCAGGCACAATTGTGGGAAACAGCAAAGCAGAGCAGCTCAAAAGCGCATTTCAAAAGGAATCAGGGCTGCAGGCATCATTAAAGGAGACGGTGAAAGGACAAGCCTATTATACGTTCACTACAGATGCGATTTCACGTGAAGCGAATGCCAAAAATCTATTAAATCAGCTGAAACAGAGCACCGGTATCACAGGAAGCTACAGGTCAATCAAACAAAAAACAACTGCTGAGTCATACAATGTTCAATCAGCCTATTTCAAAGGACTGAACACAGTGAAGGACGCCATCAGCCAAATCAAGAAAAACACCGGCGTTTCAGGCAGTTATCAACAGATTGGCAAAAGCTCATCCTATACAGTGAGTATGAAGGGGTTAACGAAACAGAAGCTGCAAAAGATAGACACTTTCTTTAAAAAGAAAAAATGGCATTACACGTCATCCAGCGTCAAAAAAACGACCACGTCTACAGCCTATCAAATAACGACAGCACAGATTTTAGGGGAGCGGCAATCAAACAAAGCCGCAGCCTTCTTTTCTCAGAAAAAAGTAAAGGCAACGAAGAGAGCAACTGGAACAACAGCAGAAAACCAATATCAGCTCATCTCGGAAGAAACATCAGATCAAGCAAAAGTGACAAAGGGATTGAACATGTTAAAGAAAAATCAGCTGAGTGCAGCTGCGAAAACAGTAAATAAACAAATGCCTAACACGTTTAAAATAACAACTGAATCTCTGCTTGATACAGCGAAAGTCAATCAAGCACTTACATTCTTTCAATCAAATCACATATCAGCAACAAGCCAGAAAACCGGCCAGACCACAGCGAGCAGCTATCAAATCATAACTGGAGCAATCATTAGCCAAGAAGATATTGACCGCGTTCTAGCGTTTTTTAAACAAAACAATGCCGCCGGCACCACAGCAAAAACAGGCGAGACGGCATACACACAATTCAAAATCGTAACAGCCCAGCTCAGCAGCAAAACAGCATTGAACAATGGGTTAACCTATCTTAAAACGCAAAGTTTAATCCCAAGTTATACAACGAAAAGCAATACGCTTTATAAAATCAGCATAAATGATCAGTTCACAGGCAATAATGCGGCTGCTGCGGTATCAACAAAGCTAAAACAATTATACGGATGGACATCATCTATCGTGAAAATCAAAAATGGCCCGCAAATCATGAAAACAAATTACAATCTCTCGCTGCGTGATATGGTCCAAAAACAAATGACAGTTAGCCCGCAAACAGACGGTGCCGCTTACGTATCACTCAATTACATTAATACAGCAACTTCAACCGTTACGGCTGATGTACTGAATATCCGGTCAACACCGGCAGTCATCCCGACGAACGTGATCGGCCAATTTAAAAACGGCGATAAGGTGAAAATCATCGGCCAGATCAACGGCTGGGCCAAAATCAATTTGGGCTGGCGAAACGCAAGCAGTGACGAAGTGGTTCAATATGTAAATCCGAATAATTTTTCCAGAGACAGCAAATACTACTTCCAATTTCTCAAGCTGTCACAGACAGCCGGCCTCAGCATGACTGAAGTCAATCAGAAAGTGCTTGCGGGTAAAGGCATTCTGACAGGGAAAGCAAAAGCATTTATCGATGCCGCCAAACAATACGGCATCAACGAGCTGTATTTAATCTCACACGCTCTTCTTGAAACAGGCAACGGAACATCCGATTTAGCCAATGGTTTAACCTATAACGGAAAAAAAGTATATAACATGTACGGAATTGGCGCTTACGACAGCAACCCGAATGAATACGGCGCGAAATATGCCTATGAGCAGGGCTGGTTCACACCAGAGGCTGCTATTATCGGCGGTGCCAAATTCATAGGCTCATCGTATATCCACAACACGGCTTACAATCAGGACACACTGTACAAAATGAGATGGTCAGCCACAGCGACACACCAATACGCAACAGATATCGGGTGGGCGTACAAACAAGTAAACCGCATGTACAGCCTGTATTCATTGCTGGACGGTTATACCCTATACTTTGATGTTCCGGAATATCAATAAAAACTTAGAAAGTTTCTATATTCATATCAATAGGCTGTAGCTGTTTAATAGCTACAGCCTATTTGTTTATCACACCTCAATCTTGTCCGCAACAATCATAAAAATACTCATTCTTGAAGCATTTAAGATGGATGCATCATCAGGTCTGATTTTTGTACTTGCTTTAATAAAACCTATCTCAAGTACATTTGATTTTTCTCCGCCGGCAAAATACCAGGATCCCATACGTATATCCTTTTGTTTTAATCGGAAATCTCCTTCTATCGATTGATGCAGTAAACTAATATAGCGCTCATTTAACGTAACTTGCAAGTTTCCATCTGAATTGATAGTAATATTTCGGACTAAATTTGATGTGTAAGATGGTAAATAACCTGAAGTCGGAACCATCCATTTTTTGCTTTGAGCATGATACTCTAAAATGAAGGTTTGAATAAATGGTTGAAATCTTTCTGGAGATGTATCTTGGTGTCCCACTGTTTTTAATAAAGGGGATCGAAGCATTGGTACATGATTCATAAAGTTTTCATAGGAATGGTATGCATAAATTCTGCTTATCCGATTTCCTTCTTTTCCGCTTGTAATTCCCACCATTAATGATTTTGCCCCTGTTTCGGGATTAGTGTACATACAGATCCCTTCTGGTTCACGGAAGTTATTCTCATATCTAGTAGACAAGTCTTTGCCCACAGTAATTTCTTTTTGCAGCACTATTTTATTAGCTGAATCGAATACAGTAATGAGATTCGGATAGCTGTTGCTGTTTGTATCTCCTGTATACCAATATAAATAACCGTCATCTAAAAAGAACCCTTGTAAATAGTGCAGTTCGTCAGGAATATTAATAGTATAAAGAGGATTGTTTTTATTTGCTATTGCATCGTCCAAATCAAAAATTGTTACCCACTGTTTATTATTATCTGTATCGTATTGTCTAAGTGCTAATTGTCTATTCTTCATATCAAGAGCAGGTGTAACCCTATAATTTAAAGGGAGATTCGAGAATCGTTGAAGTTCTTTAGAATTTTCATCTAAAGTCGCACCTGCTTTATATGGGAAGCAAACTAAATCACTTTTATCTGTTTCATTTGGTCTATCGTATAGTGACCAAATATAAATGGTGCCATTACGGTTTTCAATGCCGATATTTGTTCCATGGCCTCCATGTTTCAGCAACATGCTGTCTAATTGTAACCCTTCAAAAGATAGACGGGTAATGCGATAGCTTTGAGTATTGTCTTTTCCCATTCCAGTTGCCACTTGGGTTGTGTAAATTTGATGGTTTTTCTCATCGAAATTGAATGACTGAAGTACGGTTTTGTCCGCTACACGAAGTTCAGTAAATAATTTTGGAGTGATGTGGGTGAAATCAAAGAGTGATTGTTTGCTCATATATTTACCACCTTTATTTTTGTTTGCTGCCATAAGCAACTAATAACATTTAACCAAACATATGTTCGATAGTCAAGAGAAAAAAGAACACCCGTTCTGTTTTGAGCGAGTGTTCAACACTAGTTTATTAATTTTTCGATAAATTGTAATAAATTACTGCTTGAATTCCCTTTAGAATATTCATTCCACTTATTGGAGAAATCTTTTATTTTGGTATTGTTAAGTGACGTTTTCATTTCATTTATTAATGATTTACTGTCATAACAAGCTCTTCCGGGTATTACAGAAAGGTAATTATCGATCAACCCCCGTTTCTCTTGATAAATGGGTAAATCATAAGTATAGAAAAGAATGGGTTTATTTAAAATCGAAAATTCAAAGGGAACAGAAGAATAGTCAGTGACTAATATGTCTGCAGCCATAAGTAGATCATATAAGGCATAATGAGAAACATCTTTAATATAATCACTAGAATATTTAATTGCTATATTGTTCTGAATTGCGGGATGCAGTTTAACCAATAAAACATATTCTTCTTTTAACTGATGAATTAATTGTTTTTCCGTAAAAGGCAATTGAATTGAGTGCATATCATAATCTCTAAACGTCGGTGCATAGAGGATTATTTTTTTACTTTGTAATTTTAGAGTTCCCGAAATTTTCTTTTTGTTTTCCTGATAATAAGGGTCTGTTAAAGGCACACCTATTTTTAATAATTGATCATTCTTTATTCCGAATGATTTCTTAAAAATATGTGCCATTTCTTCTGAGCCAACAGTTAAATAATCATACGAGCTGTATACTTTTTTGAACCTTTTAATATCAGTTTTTGTCCGTTGCATGTTTGTAATGTCTTCTAAACCAAATTTTTTTAGTGATCCATTCGCATGCCATACTTGGATGCATTTGGTTTGCTTCCGATTGTTTAACACACTTGTTAATAGAAAGTAATTATCTGTTATGACCACTTTGCTGTTAAACATTAGGTACACAGCTTTAATGAGATGGATAGGATTTTTTTCTTGTAATAGATAAGCATCTACATTAGGGAATCTCTCGGCAATAGAAGATGCCTGCTGAGTATACAGGATGTTAAGGTTATATGAGTAATGGCCTTGTTCATATTCCTCCATAATCGCTTTTGCGTTTGCTTCAAATGAGATAAGGAGGGTTACATTGTTTTTAGGTTTCACCCATTGCAGAAAAAAGGCGATTGCCGATAAAAAATACAAATAGCAATTCGCCAATAGTGATCTTATTTTCATTTTTATCAATCCACTTATATAAAAAATTTCGTTTTATATCTGTTTTGTGTGATCTTTTTCAGGCTTTGGATAAAAAGTTTTTTTGTTTTTTTCTTCTTTTAAAACTGCTAAAGCATATTTTGGGATGCTGAGCATTCTTTTCCATCGCCATGGATTCAAGATTAAACGATAAAACCATTCTAAATTTAAACGTATCAACCAGGAAGGGGCCCGTTTGACATTGCCGCTAAATACATCGAAGCTTCCTCCAAGACCTATAGATACAGCTTTAGGAAACAAGTGTCTGTAGTTATGAATGAATTTTTCTTGATAAGGATACCCTAAAGCTACGAATACCATATCTGGATTTGCTTTTGCAATTTGTTTTGCGACTATTGTGCGATCTTGCACATAACCGTCTGAATAACCTGCGATTTGAATGTTTGGGTATTCAGAAGAAATTTTGGATACAACTCCTTTTATAACATCTTTCTTCGCCCCATACAGAAATATACGTTTTTTCTTTTTGTCAGCTATACCGAGAAGTTCTTTAAAAACATCGTAACCTGCAATTCGGGACTGAAGTCTGTTGTTAGTCAAACGTGACATCATGACTACACCGATGCCATCAGGCAAAATGAAGTTTGAAGAAGATAGTATATCAAAGTAGTCCCGATCTCTAATGGCTGCAAATGCAATTTCAGGATTAACAGTAGAAATGACAGCGCCAATCTTCTGATCAATATAATGTTTTTCTAGATAATTGATGAATGATGTTAAGTTGCTGTTAACATAAGGAATATGATGAATTGTCTCTGTTTGCATGTCTGGCTCCTCCTTCCTTACAGGATTCTATTTATATAGTTAAAAGGTTTAAAAAACAAAGTCAGCCTAGCTTATATTTTAACATAAATTATCAACAAAGGCTTAACATTATCTTTACATTAAATTTAAATATGTTTCCAATTTTACAATTGAATGAACTCCATGAACGACAATCCTTGATGTTCATGGAGTTTGAATGTCATTACATATTTTGGAATGTTTTTCTCCGTATGAGTACTTAACCTTTTTTAGGCGGTATGCTATAATTAATGACCAGTGAAGACATACGAGAAATATGTCGATATAAGGAATACAATTACAGGTTTTTTGAGAATCAATCGCTAACGACAGTAGTGTTTTTAATAGTGTTTAACAATGGGAAGGAGCGTTACTTTAAATGAAGAAAGTCATCACATATGGAACTTTTGATTTATTGCATTGGGGTCACATTAAATTGCTTGAGCGTGCAAAACAGCTTGGCGATTATTTAGTTGTTGCTATTTCAACGGATGAGTTTAATTTACAAAAGCAAAAAAAGGCTTATCACAGCTATGAACACCGTAAATTAATTTTAGAAACGATTCGATATGTGGATGAAGTAATTCCTGAGAAGAACTGGGAACAAAAAAAGCAAGATATTATTGATCATAATATTGATGTTTTTGTTATGGGGGATGACTGGGAAGGTAAATTCGACTTCCTTAAAGATCAGTGTGAGGTTGTTTATCTCCCTAGAACTGAAGGCATCTCTACAACAAAGATCAAAGAGGAAATTGCTGGTTTATAATTTAGGATCCTGATATCATTGGTTTAATATCTAATTAAAGTACTTCTTATTGAAATAAGAAGTACTTTTTGATGCTTGCATTGGTTTTTGTAGCTAATGTACCGGGAAGATATAAATTTCAATGATCAAATTCTAGATGCCGAAAGGGAGTAAGAAATTGTCTTTACATGCGGTGAGTGAATCTAATATAAAACAAATTCCTGACATGAATTATTATTTTATCTCTGGTGGTCTGCCAAGTAATTACGGTGGCCTGACAAAATCATTATTATTGCGTTCAAAATTATTTGGTGAAGAGTGTAACCAAAATACATTTTTCTTAACGTTTCGTTTTGATCTAGAGCTGTCTTCAAAGATTGACGAATTATACAGCAACGGTAAGATTGATAAAAAATTCACGAGTGTTATTAATCTATTTGATGATTTTTTAAGTGAAAGAACAAATGGTAAAAGGTCATACGACGAACGAATAGGCCTTGATCAGGTAAAAAAGCAAGCTGGCATAGGGAAGTTTGCAAAAACTGTGTCAAGATTGTTTGGTAAGAAAAACAATGAAATGTCTGTCGGTTACTATGGAAATAAGGAAACTATCCGTTATGTCGACTATTGGAATGATAAAAACCAACTTACAAAGAGAGAGGAATATACAAAGGACGGAAATTTAGTTCTTGTCACTCATTATGATGTGCAGCTAAACAAGATGTATCTGCAGGAATATATTAATGACAAAAATCAAGTATATTTAGACAAACTCTATATATGGAACAATGAAGAAAAGGATGTTCAATTATCTCATATTATTTGGTACTCTCTTGAGGGTGAGATTAAAGTAAAAGATGAATCAGAACTGCGTCAATATTGGATAGAACATCTGCAAAACGAAAATGAGAAACCTAAGTTGTTCTTAGTAGACAGCAGACCGCAAGACAAACATGTTTTTAAAGTGAAAAAATCCCCTTCTTCGTATTATGGAGCTATCATTCATAATAAACATTACGGTAACAATAAATATCAAATTAAGGGACGCTATAAAGAAGTTTTTAGTCAGATGTATAATTTGGATGCTGTCTTTTTTATAACTGAGGAACAGCTAGAAGATTTTAAATTAATTTCAGGGGAACAAGAGACGTTTTTCTTTACTCCGCATACAATTGATAAGCCGCTTAATCCCGATGTATTAAATGTGCCGAGTGAAAAATACAAAGCTGTAATTATTTCAAGACTTGCATCTATGAAGAATTTAATACATGCAGTAAAGGCTTTTAGTCTTGTCGTGAAAGAAATTCCTGAAGCAAAACTTGATATATTCGGATCAGGCGAAGATTTTGAAAAAATAAAAAAAGAGATTGAAGATACCAAACTGCAGAATAATGTCTTTTTGAAAGGTTATACAGATAATCCTGACGCAGAGTTTCAAAAAGCTTGGCTGACCATTTCAACCTCTCACTTTGAAGGATTCGGTCTCTCAAATATGGAGGCACTGAGCAATGGGTGTCCAGTTGTCACGTATGATTATGATTACGGAGCAAGGAGTTTAGTGACTGATGGAGTAAACGGATATGTCATTGAACAGTATAATATAGAGAAATTGGGACAAGCCATTATCTCTTTAATGAAAGATGAAAGTACTCACCGGAAATTTTCAGAAGAAGCCTTTAAAATGGCTGAAAAATATTCAAGACCCAACTACATTGAAAATTGGGCTTTTGCTCTTAATCAGATGATTGAGGTGCGGGTAAAGAGAGAGAATCTCTCTAAAAAGATTGGGAAAAAAGATCCGTTTATTGTTTCTTATAACGAGGATTCTGATAAAAGCAAAATAGAAATTGAAAATTATGATCATGATGATTTTATTAAAATGAGTTTAGTGGGCTTGGATAGAAAGAATAAGGCTGAAATTATTTCAACAAACTTACAAAATGATCAGTTCTTTGTAATTGATCTAAAAAAAGATGTAAATATTGAAAAGATAGCAGCTAATAAAACTCAAGTCATTGACTTTTATATACTTTTCAATGCAGATGGCCATATTAAAACAATGCGCAGACTTTCGAGTGAAGAAATAAAGTTGTCAGAAAACAGTATGATTACTGATAATGGCTATAGAATAGAGCCCTATACTACAGTTAAAGGGAATTTCTCTTGGAGGGTCACGGAAATAAAAGAGAGTTAATATTTTGCTGGGGAATGTCTTTAGTAGTTGACACCAATTAAAGGAAGCAAAAAGGAATGAGCTTTTATACAGAGGAGCAGAAAAAAGTAATGAATGAAAACACTGTGATTAAATGTATTTTGAAAAGCTTGAAAAACAATTTAGGGAATTTTGAATTGTTAATCTCAATTGATTCAGAGCAACAATTTTTAGACGATCAGCAGTTATTTTTAAAGCTGAAAGAGAGACGTTCAGGGACAGAATCTGAATTTTCGCTTCAAAACACTGGCTCATTAGAGTATAAAGCTGATGTGAATATTCATGCTTTTCCTATGCCTGTTGAAATGGGACAAACATATGACTTTTATATTGAATTCCGAAAAAAATATGAGGATGCAGAGCAGGAAACATTTTTGAAGCGTCTTTCTGCTGAAGTAGATTCAATTGAGCGTGCCTTTCATGTTGATCAAACTACGGAACTTTTAATTTTACCATACACAACTGATAAAGGAAATTTTTCTATTAAGGTAAAGAGAGAGGCCAAAATCATCAGGTTTGATCAAATTGAGATTAACTCTGAAGTAATAAGCATAACAGGCTATGCTGGTTACCTGAGTTCCGAAAATCAATACCGAATAAAAGACTTGAACCTTATTTTAAAAAAGGGCGGAGAAACACCTATTGAGGAAAAGTTTCCACTCCAGTTTGAAAGAAAAACACATGGGCTTGAAAGCATGAGAGCAGACGGTTTTATTCCGGAATTGTATGATTTTGAAGTGAAAGTGCCTTTGAAAGAAATTCCTTTTTCTAATCAAAAACGTTATGCTTATCGCCTTTTTATGGAGTATGTATGCTCTGACAAGGACGGAACGGATATTCAGTTCAACAGCACTGCTCTTGTTCTAGGAGATCGAAAAAACAAATTAAAAGGATTAGTAAGTGTTATTAAATCTAACAAAGCACCGGTTCGTTATGAAGTCTTTAAGAAAAAGAAAAAACAGACTCTAGGTATCAGAGTAAACGATTATAGCCTGAATACAAGGATTAAATACTTTGTTAAAGGGAAGAAGAAGAAGGTAGTATCAAAAATAAAAAAGATCACCAAATTGAGAAACAAGTTTATCACTAAAACATACAAATTACTATTCGTGATGGCTAGCAGAATGCCAGTTAAAAGGAAAACAGTCATTTTTGAAAGTTTTAATGGTAAACAATACAGTTGTAATCCGAGAGCGATTTACGAATATATGCGGGAAAACCACCCTGAGTATAAAATGTACTGGAGTGTAAATAAACAATATTCAGCGCCATTTGATGAAAAGAGAATTCCTTATATTAGTCGTCTCTCAATAAAATGGCTATTCGCTATGGCTAGAGCTGAGTACTGGGTTGTTAATAGCAGGCTTCCATTATGGATTCCAAAACCTAAGCACACAACATATTTACAAACATGGCATGGCACACCGCTAAAAAGACTTGCTATGGATATGGAAGAAGTCCATATGCCTGGTACAAACACGAAGAAATATAAAAGGAATTTTATCAAAGAAGCTTCTAATTGGGATTACTTGATTTCGCCAAATGGCTATTCAACTGAGATCTTTGCACGGGCGTTTCAGTTTAACAAAACAATGATTGAGTCTGGATACCCTAGAAATGATTTCCTTCACAATGATAATAACGAAGAAACAATATCATTAATAAAGCGCAGATTAAATATTCCTAGTGATAAAAAGGTCATTTTATATGCTCCTACATGGAGAGATGATCAGTTTTATGCAAAAGGGCGTTATAAGTTCGATCTCGATTTAGATTTGCATCAGCTTAGACAAGAGCTGGGAAATGAATATATCGTGATTTTAAGAATGCATTATCTGGTAGCTGAGAACTTTGATTTAGGGCCTTTTGAAGGGTTTGCATTTGATTTTTCAGCTTATGAGGATATTCGAGAGTTGTATATGGTCTCTGATTTGCTGATTACTGATTATTCTTCAGTATTCTTTGATTTTGCAAACTTAAAACGTCCAATGCTTTTCTTTGTTCCTGATATCGAAACTTACCGGGATAAGTTGCGAGGTTTCTACTTTGATTTTGAAAAAGAAGCTCCTGGTCCATTGGTGAAAACAACGGAAGAAACGATTGGGGCTATCAAGCAAATCTCATCGCCTGATTATAAGCTTCCAGTTTCTTTCGGTCCTTTTTATGATAAATTTTGTTATTTAGAGTCAGGACGTTCATCGGAAAAGGTTGTTAATACTGTATTTAAAGTTGAATAATCTCCATTATATTACAAAATGTATAGCTGCCGATCTTTCGGCAGCTTTTTAGATACTTGTTGAGGAGTGAAAAAAAACGCAGGATCTGTTACAATAATCAGCGGTGCTTTCAAAAGCTTATTACAAAAAGATTCCCAAAAACAACTAAGTCTAAGGAAGATAAAAAATGAATGATTTGTTGCGAATACTCAAAGAGCAAATAACGTCATTTCCTTTAATTTTAAGATTGGCGGCTTATGAAACCAAGTCTAAATATCAAATGAATTATTTAGGTGTCTTATGGCAGTTTTTAAATCCGCTTATCCAAATGCTGGCCTACTGGTTCGTATTTGGTATAGGGATTAGAGAAGGCGGTCCTGTGACAACTGGAGCGGGCGAAGTGCCTTTTATTATTTGGATGCTGGCAGGATTAATTCCATGGTTTTTTATCAGTCCAACCATACTTGATGGCTCAAACAGTGTATTTAAACGCATTAATATGGTGGCTAAAATGAACTTCCCGATTAGTTCTTTACCATCAGTGGCTATTGCGTCTAACCTATTTAGTTATATTATCATGATGGCAATTTATATCATCGTACTACTAGTTAACGGTATTTTTCCGAGTATGCATTGG
Source organism: Bacillus sp. T17B1 (assembly GCF_026796395.1). Classification (NCBI taxonomy): domain Bacteria; kingdom Bacillati; phylum Bacillota; class Bacilli; order Caryophanales; family Bacillaceae; genus Bacillus; species Bacillus sp. T17B1. Next base: position 183,232 of record NZ_JALAYA010000008.1, on the reverse strand, counting down.
TTACAATATATTTACTACTTTATTTGTATGATTGCTTTTATGTTTTCGTTTAGCCTGTTTAATTCAACAATCAGTGTATTGATTAGGGATTATCAATTCTTGCTGCAGGCCGTAACAAGACTGCTGTTTTTCTTGTTACCGATTTTTTGGGATGTTAATGCGAAACTCGGTGAAAGTCATCCTGAGTTAGTGCCTATTCTGAAGCTGAATCCATTCTTCTACATTATTGAAGGGTTCCGGAACAGCTTTTTAGACGGCCAGTGGTTTTTCCAAGATATGAAGTATACGCTGTACTTTTGGTTGTTCACATCCCTTTTATTGTTAGTAGGTTCTATCCTGCATATGAAATTCAGAGACAAGTTTGTTGACTTTCTTTAATACGTAAGGAGATTGTACGATGAAACTAAAAGTTTCGTTTCGAAATGTTTCAAAGCAGTATCATTTGTATAAAAAACAATCGGACAAGATTAAAGGATTGTTTTTTCCGGCTAAGGATAATGGTTTTTTTGCTGTGCGGAATGTCTCCTTTGACGTGTATGAGGGAGAGACAATCGGTTTTGTAGGAATAAACGGGTCAGGGAAATCGACCATGTCTAACCTGTTGGCTAAAATTATTCCGCCGACCAGCGGTGAAATTGAAATGAACGGCCAGCCGTCGCTGATTGCGATTGCTGCCGGTTTAAATAACCAATTGACGGGCCGGGACAATGTCCGGCTCAAGTGTTTAATGATGGGGCTAACCAATAAAGAAATTGATGATATGTACGACAGCATCGTGGAATTTGCCGAGATAGGCGATTTTATTAATCAGCCCGTTAAAAACTATTCCAGCGGTATGAAATCGCGTCTTGGTTTCGCGATTTCCGTGCATATTGACCCTGACATTTTAATTATTGACGAAGCGCTTTCTGTAGGGGATCAAACGTTTTATCAGAAGTGTGTAGACAGAATTAATGAGTTTAAAAAGCAAGGAAAAACCATTTTCTTTGTCAGTCACTCCATCGGCCAGATTGAAAAGATGTGTGACCGCGTCGCTTGGATGCACTATGGCGAGCTTCGCATGTTTGATGAAACAAAAACGGTTGTCAAAGAGTATAAAGCGTTTATTGACTGGTTTAATAAGCTGTCGAAAAAAGAAAAAGAAGCATATAAAAAAGAGCAAACGGAAGAGCGCAAGAAAGAAGATCCTGAAGCGTTTGCCCGTCTTCGAAAAAAGAAGAAAAAGCCGAAATCCCTGGCTAATGCTATGCAAATTGCTATTTTGTCTATTCTGACTGTCTTCATAGCGGGAACAATGTTTTTTAATGCCCCGCTTCGTACAATTGCTTCGTTTGGCGCGATCCCGCAAAATGAAGTGAAGAAGCATGATGGCGATGTAAAGGGCAAGGCAGAGAAACGCTTAACAGCAGTCAATAAGCAAGGGTTTATAGCAGATGAAAAAGCGGCTGTTTATAAGGACCAGGATTTGAAACAGAAGGCTGACGTTACACTGCCATTCGGTACCGAGGTGACAGTAGTTGCAAAGAGCAAACAAGCAGCGAAAATAAAGTTTGACGGGCACTCTTTTTACGTAAATCAGAGTTCTGTAGTAACAAACGTGAAACATGCTGAATTACGTTCTGCTGCCTTTACGCCTTATGTCCCGAAAAATGCAGCACATTCCTATGAATACTTTCTGAAATTACTGGGAGACAGCAGTAGCAGCATTCAATCGAAATTGAGTGGATATACTGAGGGAGATACAGCTGATGGCAGAAAGAAGCTGGATTTTGATAATGAAAAAATAAGCTTTGTGCTTGAGAATGATAAAGCATCACAGCTTATCTTTTACAACATTTCTTCAGTTACTCCTGAATCATTAGCATTAAGTAACAGTGATGTATTGTATGACAGCAGCAAGAATCGTTTTCTTGTGAATACTGATGATCAGGTTTTTGCAGTTGATAATGTAAGGCATACGCTGACCTTGATGTCGAAATAAGAAAAGGCTATTGGATGAATGTCCAATAGCCTTTTTGCTTATATTTCTTCTTTGTTTAGTAAACCTTCCATAAATGGAACGAGCTGATCGCGAAGCTCTTTATCCTGCATTGCAAACTCAAGAGTTGTTGTGATAAAGCCCAGCTTTTCACCAACATCATAACGCTTGCCTTCAAAGTCGTAAGCAAATACTCTTTGAATTTCATTTAGCTTTTGAATAGCATCTGTCAGTTGAATTTCTCCGCCGGCGCCAATCTGCTGCTCCTCTAAGTACATGAAAATCTCAGGAGTGAATACGTAACGGCCTAAGATGGCAAGGTTAGAAGGTGCAGTGCCTTTAGGCGGCTTCTCAACGAAGTTTTTCACCTGGTAACGGCGGCCATCACTAGTCAGCGGGTCGATTATGCCATAGCGGTGTGTTTCTTCGTCAGGCACTTGCTGAACACCGATAATAGAAGAAAGTGTTCTTTCATACTCATCCATTAATTGGCGTAATCCAGGTGTTTCTGCCTGAACAATATCGTCTCCAAGCAGGACCGCAAACGGCTCATCGCCAATAAAGTTCCGCGCACACCATACAGCGTGTCCGAGTCCCTTAGGCTCTTTTTGGCGGATATAGTGAATGTCAGCCAAGTTTGAAGATTTTTTCACTTTTTCAAGGAGTTCAGTCTTGCCTTTTTCTTCTAAGTTTCTTTCGAGCTCAGGAGAGTAATCAAAATGATCCTCAATCGCACGCTTGCTTTTTCCTGTTACGATAATAATATCCTCAATACCGGCTTCAACAGCTTCTTCAATTATGTATTGAATGGTTGGCTTATCAACGATAGGGAGCATTTCTTTCGGCATTGCTTTTGTAGCTGGAAGAAAACGTGTTCCTAAGCCTGCTGCTGGTATTATGGCTTTACGTACTTTTTTCATTAAAAGGCACCTTCCTTATGATCGAAAAAATTTATGGTTACACTATTCTCTATTTACCCTATTAATTATGATTTTACACATTTTTATGATATAGGATAAACCATTTTTAAACAAGGTTTATCCTTAATATAAAAAACATATATCATTTTATTTGAATCGAAAGCGAAATGATTTAAAATGGTCCATTTTCATGTAGAATAAGTAGTATGAATGTATTTACTATAGCAGAAAATCAGGTGACAAATATGAAAAAACTAAAAGTCATGACCGTCTTCGGAACCAGACCGGAAGCGATCAAGATGGCACCGCTTGTTCTTGAATTGAGAAAATATCCTGAAATAGATTCCTATGTTACGGTCACTGCTCAGCACAGACAAATGCTTGATCAGGTTTTAGATGCGTTTCACATCACGCCTGATTTCGATTTGAACATTATGAAGGAGCGGCAGACGCTGGCAGAGATTACGTCCAACGCACTTGTGAAATTGGATGAGCTGTTTAAAGATATGAAACCCGATATTGTGCTTGTCCATGGTGATACAACGACGACGTTTGCCGGAAGCCTAGCCGCCTTTTATCATCAAATTGCTGTCGGCCATGTAGAGGCCGGGCTTCGCACAGGCAATAAGTATTCCCCGTTTCCTGAAGAGCTCAATCGCCAGATGACAGGGGCAATAGCCGATTTGCATTTTGCACCGACAGGCCAGGCCAAAGACAATTTATTAAAAGAAAACAAAAAGGCCGACTCTATTTTTGTAACGGGCAATACAGCAATTGACGCACTTCGCACAACGGTTAGGGATGGTTACTCACATCCTGTTTTCGATCAGGTGGGCGAGGATAAAATGGTTCTGCTCACCGCGCATCGCCGGGAAAATTTGGGTAAGCCAATGGAAAACATGTTCAAGGCCATTCGCAGAATTGTTGAGGAGTTTAACGATGTACAGGTCGTTTACCCTGTGCACCTGAATCCTGTTGTCCGGGAAGCGGCTAAGAAGCATTTTGGCGATTCTGATAGAGTGCATTTGATTGAACCTTTAGAGGTAATTGATTTCCATAACTTTGCGGCAAAATCGCATTTTATATTAACAGATTCGGGCGGCGTACAGGAGGAAGCACCATCACTGGGAAAACCGGTGCTTGTGCTGCGCGATACAACGGAACGGCCTGAAGGAGTAGAAGCGGGAACGCTGAAACTTGCAGGGACGGATGAGGAAACCATTTATCAGCTGGCAAAACAGCTGTTAACTGATGATGATGAGTACAGGAAAATGTCCCAGGCTTCTAATCCGTATGGAGATGGAGAGGCTTCCCGACGGATTGTGGAAGAATTGCTGGTTCATTACGGATATCGGAAAGAACATCCGGACTCATTTACAGGCAAATAAAAAATAAGCTTTGCACATTGTGCAAAGCTTATTTTTGTTTTAATTTTCGAGGCTTTCCTTCAGCTCTTTTGTGATATCTGAAAGTGCGCTTTCATCAGCTTGGTAATAGTAAATTCCATTTATTTTCGTGCCAGTACCTTTCAATTCGTGCTGTTTAATATTATTACGCGCACCTTTGTAGTCAGACTGGATATCCCACATGTCATCAAAGGTCAAGTTCGTTTTCACATTATCTTCAACAACTTTAAACATATCTCCAAACTTCGTGATAGAAGAAATATTTGCGCCTTTATTAATGATTCCTTCAATCACTTGGCGCTGGCGGTCCTGGCGCCCGAAGTCGCCTCTTGGATCTTCTTTTCTCATACGTGTATAGGCGAGCGCCTCTTTCCCGTTCAGTGTGATTTCTCCTTTGCCGAACGAATAACCGTCATAGCTGAACGCGAATGTGCTGTTTACTGTGACGCCGCCAAGTGTATCAACAACGTCCCTAAAGCTTTCCATGTTTACTTTTACAAAATAATCAACCGGAACATCGAGGAAGTTCTCAACCGTGTCAACCGTCATCTGCGTACCGCCGAATGCGTATGAATGGTTGATTTTATCCATTGTGCCTTTTCCGATAATTTTTGTATATGTGTCACGCGGAATGCTGACCATTTCAGTTGTATTGGTTTTTGGGTTAACAGTCATATAAATGAGCGTGTCGGCACGGCCTTTATCGCCGTCGCGTTCATCCACACCCATGATTAGGACAGAAAACGGGTCTTTTTTATTGATATTGACCTCTGTATCCCTCTTTTTAGATTTATCAATACTCTCATGAATACTTGCTACAGTAGATGCTGCTTTATGCCATAAATAGTATGCATAGCCGCCTGTTCCAAGTACAAGGAGTCCAATTATCGTTAAAATCGTCAATAATAAGTTTTTTTTCTTTTTTCTGCGTTCACTTCTCATCCTTTGTACACCTCGTCTGTTAAATTATTTTCATTATGAGTTAAATTTCCATTAAATACAACACTATTTAATACAAGAATGAAATCCTAAAATAGTCGTTTTTTATAAAAAAAAGTTTCACTGTTTCTTAATTTTTCTTTAAAATATAAAATAGATTGTCGATAAAACATAATGAGGTGAAAAAAATGAAAAAATTGATTGCTTTAACGTTATTTATATTGCTCCTTTCGGGTTGCGGGGCTAATAGTCAAAAGAGTCAAGGTGAAGATGCATTGACAGACAGTAACATTGAAACAAAAGAAGGTATTTATGTAGGTTTAGCAGATACTCACACAATAGAAGTAACTGTAGATAATGAGGCGGTTAGTCTTGATATCACAGAAGAATCGACAAGTGATCTTGATAATTTTAACAATGGAGATAAAGTCACGATTACATATGAAAAAAATGATGAGGGTCAGCTTCTTTTAAAAGATATTGCACGTGCCAACTAAGATATAGGAGGAACCAGAAATTTTGAAATCTTGCAAACGATTGATAATGTGTTCGCTTGCTGCAATCTTATTATTGATTCCATCAGTTACTTTTGCAGCAGACTCAAACATCTCAGTTAAATTGTCAAATTATATTGGAAATAAATCGAGCATCAGTCTATCGCCAACAGGATTTTACAAAGTAACTGGAGATAATGTTGCTGTTACGAATCGCTTTGCAGGCGCTTCACGATATGAAACTGCAACTCTTGCATCCAGCAGTCAGTGGAAAAATCCTAATACAGTTATATTGGTGAATCGAGATATATTTATTGATGCATTGCCTGTTATTCCATTGGCAAAAAAACTGGACGCTCCAGTTTTATTTACTCAGCCTGACACGTTAACAAAAACTACTGAAAGACAAATTGCTAAGTTTAACCCTGACAATATTTTAATCATTGGGGGAGCGCGAAGCATTTCAAAAGATGTAGAAAGCAAGCTGAAATCTTATGGCGCTGTGAAAAGAATAAGCGGAAAAAATAGATATGTATTATCAGAAAATATTGCAAAACAAATGGGCAGTTATGATAAAGCGATTGTTGTAACCGGAAGGGTATTTCAAGACGCTTTAGCCATTGCTCCGTATGCAGCAGCTCACGGATACCCTATTTTACTTACAGAGAAAGATAAGCTTCCGGATTATGATTTGCCAAAACAAGTAATCATTATAGGCAGTTCATTTAGTGTCAGTGATAGTGTAGAAGATCAAATTAAAAAAACTTCAACTGTGCAGAGGATACCTGGATCAACCAGATATGAACTCACAGCAAATATAATTAAGCAACTAAAGTTGAAGGCTGATAAAGTCGTAATGACGAACGGAACAAAATATGCAGACGTATTGGTAGGAGCTTCGCTTGCTTCGAAGAAGAACAGCCAAATTTTATTTATTAAACAAGATAGTGTTCCGACGGCGGCTAAAAGTATAACGAAGGATAAAGCCACATATGCATACGACTTTATCGGAAGCACCAGTTCTATTTCTGCTGAAGTCGAGAATTCACTTGCCGATGAATTTTATTTAGCTGGTGGAAGCACCTATAATCTAAACATCAGCGGCGGGAAATTAAGTCTTGAAAATATCAAAACTTATGGAAACTCTCTACGAATTAAACCGGAAAACTATTCTACTTCTAATAGGATTAGTCTTAATGGAAAGCAGTATCTTGGAACGGTTAATTTCTCTATTGAATCTACTAAATATATCCGACCGGTAAATGAAAATATTCCATTTGAGGATTACCTAAAAGGGGTTATTCCAAATGAAATGCCTGCAAGCTGGTCACTTGAAGCTCTTAAAGCACAGACTGTCGCTGCAAGAACCTACTCTATAACAAAAACAGGAAGTACTGTACCTGATACGACAGCATTTCAAGTTTATGGAGGATATAGCTGGAATTCAAATACCAATAAAGCGGTTGAACAAACAAAGGGAAAAGTTCTGAAATATAACGGGTCTCTTATAACTGCTGCTTATTCATCCAGTAATGGCGGTTATACAGAAGCAAGTAACGAAGTATGGTCATCCAGTGTACCTTACTTAATTGCAAAAAAAGATACAAAGGATCCTCAGATGGACTGGACCCTTACTTTATCAAAAAAACAGCTAGATACGAATTCGCTGGACCTAACAAAGCCGTCTTCTTGGTGGTCTTCAGCAACTGAAACTGATTCTTCAAAACTTGCTGGAATTAAAAAGTGGATCTTGAAAAATAAAGAAACAGGTGCTGACTCTGTCAAAATTGCTAGTATAGAGGATTTGAGCTTTAGTGGAACGACACAGGGGCAACGTGCAAAAACAGCATCGATGAAAGTAAAATATTTTGTTAAAAGCAGTACCGGCTCCTATGACATGAGCAAAATTACAACTATTAGTGTGCCAACAACTGAGTTACGAACAATGATAGGGGCGACTGTATTTAAAAGTACTTATGTGACTGTTAAAAAAGATACATCAAAGTACACAATCAGCGGTAAAGGATACGGTCATGGAATCGGAATGAGTCAATATGGAGCAAAAGCAAGAGCAGAAGCTGGAGATTCATATAGTTCAATTTTAAAATTTTACTATCCTGGTACAACTCTTACAAATTATTGATTATTTTAGGGTATTAAAGGCCGATTTAAGGGGGAAATCAATTGCGTTCTTATATAAAAGTCCTAACAATGTGTTTTCTGGGACTCATTCTTTTTGTACCAACAGCTTTGGCCGATAACTCGGTGAAAAGAGTCGGGGGCAGCAATAGATATGGCACTGCTGTACAAATATCAAAGCAAATGTATACAACAGCAAGTACAGCTGTAATTGTCGGTGGAAGTTCTTATGCAGATGCGATTTCAGCAGCGCCTCTTGCTTATCAGAAGAATGCACCATTGCTTTACACAAATACTGATAAACTTTCGTATGAAACCAAAACAAGATTGCAAGAGATGCAGACTAAAAATGTAATTATTGTAGGCGGAACACCTGCTGTTTCTGCAAACACTGCTAATCAGATTAAAAGCTTAGGGATAAGTATTAAACGAATTGCAGGAAGCAACCGCTATGATACGGCTGCACGGGTGGCAAAAGCGATGAATGCGACTTCAAAAGCTGTTATTTTAAATGGTTTTTTATATGCAGACGCTCCGGCAGTTATCCCTTATGCAGCGAAAAACGGATATCCAATTCTTTTTACAAATAAAACATCTATAAATAGTGCGACAACTTCGGTGATAAAAGAAAAAGGGATTACAAGTACAATTGTTGCAGGAGGTACTGGAAGTATCAGCAGTACGGTATATAATAAACTGCCTTCTCCTACAAGGATTAGCGGCTCAAACAGATATGAGCTTGCTGCAAACATTGTACAAAAACTTAATTTATCTACAAGTATGGTATATGTAAGCAATGGATTCAGTTATCCAGACTCCATTGCAGGAGCTACTTTAGCAGCTAAGAAGAATCAATCTCTTATCCTGACAAATGGTGAAAATTTATCTACAGGAGCCCGTAAAATCATCGGCAGTAAGAACATGTCCAACTTTACAATAATCGGAAACACCCCTGCTGTAAGCACAAAAGTAGCTAATCAGCTAAAGAATCCTGTTGTAGGTGAAACAATTTTTATTGATCCGGGCCACGGTGATCAAGATTCAGGAGCTATCGGGAATGGACTCCTTGAAAAAGAGGTTAACCTTGATATAGCGAAAAGAGTCAATACAAAGCTAAATGCTTCAGGGGCTCTTCCAGTAATGTCGAGATCTAATGATACTTTTTATTCTTTACAGGAGAGAGTAAGTAAAGCTGCTTCTGCACAAGCAGATTTATTTATCAGTATACATGCAAATGCTAATGACAGCTCATCGCCAAATGGAAGTGAGACGTACTACGATTCAACATATCAAGCAGCGAATAGCAAGAGACTGGCTGAACAAATTCAACCAAAGTTAGCTGCTAATCTTGGAACGAGAGACCGGGGAGTAAAAACAGCTGGTTTCTACGTTATTAAATATTCTAAAATGCCAAGTGTATTAGTTGAGACTGCTTTTATCACAAATGCATCGGATGCAAGTAAATTGAAACAAGCAGTTTATAAAGATAAAGCTGCCCAAGCAATTCATGATGGCACAGTATCTTACTACAGATAATCGCAAGAGACAAATCTAACCACAGATTTGTCTCTTTTTTATGTGAAATGATTAAAACGAGTAGTACTTGTATATATAATAAGTAAAAGAGTATTAACAATACTTATCAGAAAAAACACGTAATTCACACTTCTTAACATACCATTTACATCCAATTAACATTCGTCTGCTAAACTGACTGGCATAGGTCATCATAACATCCCAAACAAATCGTGAGGTGTGTGTCAGTGAGTGCAGAGAAAAGCATGAATGTGGGTCGTGAATTCTCAGTTCAGCAAATACATTCTTTTACATTATCTGAAAAGACGACTCGTTATTTGGCAGTAAAACGCGTAATGGATATTTGGTTTGCGCTCATTGGATTGGCGATTGCGCTGCCAATGATTGCGGTATTTTCAATATTGATTTGTTTGGAGACGCCGGGGCCTGCCATATATACGCAGGAACGCGTAGGGAAAGGCGGGAAACCATTTAAGCTTTATAAGCTTCGTTCCATGAAAATAGATGCCGAGAAGTCTGGGGCTGTTTGGGCGCAGAAGCAAGATCCGCGGGTGACAAGGATCGGAGCTTTTATCAGAAGAACGAGAATTGATGAGCTTCCTCAGCTATTTAATGTGCTGAAAGGCGATATGAGTATGATTGGCCCTCGTCCGGAACGTCCTGTGTTTACGGAAAAATTCCAGAATGAGATTCCAGGCTTTACACAGCGTCTGGCAGTTAAACCGGGATTAAGCGGCTGGGCTCAGGTGAACGGCGGTTACGATATGACGCCGAAGGAAAAGCTGATATTTGATTTATATTACATTCGCAATCTAACTTTCACTTTGGAATTAAAAATTATGTTAAAAACTTGTAAAGTAGTCTGGACAGGTGATGGTGCAAGATAAAATAGATTGCCTGCATACACCATCAATCTGAGCTTAAAAAGAAGTAGGGAATATGATGCCAAGTATTACGAAACAAATCTTGAGCGGCGCAAAGTGGACAAGTATTTCAACCATGTGTATTACAATCATACAAATCGTTCAGTTTGCCCTGCTAGGAAATATGATGACCTTAACGGAATTTGGACTCGTCGGCATGATCACAACGGTTACAGTTTTTGCCCAGATTGTGCTTGATATGGGTTTTGGCGCAGCATTAATCCAGAGGGATGATACGACGGAGCGCCAGCTGTCAACATTGTATTGGCTTAATATTATAACCGGCGTGTTGCTGTTTGTTCTTTTATATGTGAGCAGTCCCGTCATTGCGGGATTTTATCAAAGGGAAGAGCTGGTGTTTCTGATTCGGATTTTAGCGATTATGTTTTTGATCGCGCCAATCGGACAGCAGTATCAGTATATGCTGCAAAAGCAGCTGCATTTTAATACGTTAAGCAAAATTGAGATTTTTTCCAATGTATTGTCATTCGGATATTTAGCTGTAGCGGTTTTTATGATGGATGCGATTTTGGCGTACGTCATTTCTCAAGTGCTGCTGCAGTCCAGTAAAGGGATTTTATATTGGGCCGTATACCGGAAAAAATGGCACCCGGCTTTTGTTTTTGATTTGAGGGGAATGAAGGAGTTCTTTTCCTTCGGAGCCTTTCAGCTTTCATCCCGCCTTGTGAACAGGCTGGGAGCGAATATTGATATGATCTTGATTGGCCGTTTCATTGGAGCTGAAGCATTGGGGATTTATAACCTTGCTTACCAGATTGTCACCATTCCGGTTTTGAAGATCAATCCGATTGTGACACGCGTGGCATTCCCTGTATTCGCAAAAAACAAATATGAAAACAGTGTGATCAGAGAAGGCTTTCTGAATATGACAAAAATGCTGGCGCTTGTCTCGTTTCCGCTGTTAATCGGGCTCGTGTCTGTGTCAGACGCCTTTGTTGCAGCGGTTTTCGGAGAAAAATGGCTTGCTGCTGTTCCGGTCCTGAATGTTCTGGCCATTGTCGGGATACTAAGAGTGCTCATGAATCCAAATGGATCTGTGCTGCTTGCTAAAGGAAGAGCAGACCTAGCATTTTATTGGGACTCCGGTGTACTGCTGCTGTACGGATTGTCATTGTTTGCAGCCGTTCAAACGGGAAGTCTGCTGACAGTCGCATGGGTATACGCCATCATTAGTGTTTTCAATTTCCTGATTGGGCGCTGGCTTCTGGCATATGTTATCAAGCTTAACCTTTCGGCTTATTTTCAGTCGATTATCAAGCCGTTTCTGCTCACAGCCGTGATGGCCATTATCGCGTTTGGTGTGAGCCTAAGTACGGAACACTTCAGTCTGCAGGCAGAAATACGGCTGGCCATTTCAGTGGCGGCCGGGGCGCTGTGCTATCTCTTTCTTTTAGTAAAAGCGTACCCTCAAACGAAAAGCAAACTACTAAGAAAAGGACGTTTGTCATGAAGATTTTGTGGATCACAAGCGTATATCCGAGCAGCCTGAAACCTGGTGAGGGTGTGTTTCATGAGACACAGGTGCAAGAGCTGCAAAAGCTCGGGCTTGATATCACCGTCATATGCCCAAGGCCTTTTCACTCTGCGCCTGTCCGCATGCTGAAAAAAGCATATCGAAAAAAGGATGCCAGACCGGAGTATGAGATTAGGAAGGGGGTACCGGTTTACCGGCCTTTCTATCGAGCAGTTCCCGGCCAGCTGAAGTGGGCGCAGCCTCACCGGAGAATTGCATCATCTGTTTTAAAAACGATGAAACAGCATGACTTACATCCGGATCTGATCCATGCGCATTTTGCCATGCCATCGGGCGGGGCTGCGGCAGTCGTGTCGGATTCAGAGCGAATTCCTTATGTCCTGACCTTGCACGGCAGTGATGTTAATGTCTATCCGCATTACAGCAAAGGGGCGTTTAAAGCCTTCAATCGTGCGGTAGGTTCCGCGTCATCTGTTTTAGCAGTTAGTCACAAGCTCCAGGAAGAAACCAAAAGGCTATCTGGCTTTGACAGCTTGGTTTTGCCGATTGGCATACAGCTTAGCCGCTTTCAGGAGAATGAGCAGACAAAAGAAGAAATCAGAAAAAAACTCGGGCTCCCGCTTGGTCAGCGTCTGGCCGTCTATGTGGGCCGGCTCGTCAGGGAAAAAGGCATTTTTGAACTGTCTGAAGCCATCGAATCGTTGAAGGAACCTCCTAAGGCAGTCTTTGTCGGGGATGGACCTGCAAAATCAATGCTGACCCAGAAAGGACATATCGTCACTGGCCAAGTACCGAATCATAAGGTAAGAGACTATTTGCTTGCGGCAGACATGTTCGTGCTTCCTTCCTACAGTGAGGGGATGCCGACTGTCGTGATTGAGGCGTTAGCGCTAAAGGTTCCTGTCATCTGTACGGATGTTGGCGGTGTGGCATCGTTATTCGGAAAGCATCGGCATCTGCTGATTAAACCGAAATCTGCTCAAGACTTGGCGGAGGCAATCACTTTGTACGAACATGAGCAAATTTGGAAACCGGAAGTGGCAGATGATTTGTATGAAATCGTGCAGGCTCAATTTGACGCCGGAAAAAATGCCAAGGCCTTGCATCAACAGTATCAGACGGTCATGAAAACGTCCGTTTAATCGGAAGGAACTGCGACCAATATAAATAGGAAGGTCATTTTACAGGAGAGGGATGAGCACTGTGAAAAAAATAGCTGTCATTGGAACAGGTTATGTAGGACTCGTGTCAGGCACTTGCTTTGCGGAGATCGGCAATAAAGTGGTTTGCTGTGATATCGATGAATCAAAAATCAGAAGTCTAAAAAATGGGGTAATCCCGATCTATGAGCCAGGGCTTGCTGACTTAGTTGAAAAAAATGTGCTGGATCAGCGTCTGTCCTTTACTGATGATATCCCGACCGCCATTCGGGCGTCAGACATTATTTATATTGCAGTCGGTACGCCGATGTCCAAAACAGGTGAAGCTGATTTAACGTACGTAAAAGCGGCAGCGAAAACAATTGGTGAGCACCTCAACGGCTATAAAGTGATCGTAAATAAAAGCACCGTTCCAGTCGGAACAGGAAAACTGGTTCTATCTATCGTTCAAAAAGCTTCAAAAGGAAGATACTCATTCGATGTTGTATCTAATCCTGAATTCCTTCGGGAGGGCTCAGCGATTCATGACACGATGAATATGGAGCGCGCCGTGATTGGCTCAACCAGTCATAAAGCCGCTGCCATCATTGAGGATCTGCACCAGCCTTTCCATGCCCCTGTCATCAAAACAAACTTAGAAAGTGCAGAAATGATTAAATACGCCGCGAATGCATTTCTGGCGACAAAGATTTCCTTTATCAACGATATCGCAAACATTTGTGAGCGAGTCGGTGCAGATGTTTCAAAAGTTGCTGATGGCGTGGGGCTTGACAGCCGTATTGGCAGAAAATTTCTAAAAGCGGGTATTGGGTTTGGCGGTTCCTGTTTTCCTAAAGATACAACCGCACTGCTTCAAATCGCAAAATCGGCCGGCTATCCATTTAAGCTCATCGAAGCTGTCATTGAAACGAACGAAAAACAGCGCGTTCATATTGTAGATAAACTCTTAACTGTAATGGGAAGTATCAAAGGAAGAACCATTTCTGTACTCGGATTGGCCTTCAAGCCGAATACAAACGATGTGAGATCCGCTCCCGCTCTAGATATTATCCCAATGCTGCAACAGCTGGGCGCACATGTAAAAGCATACGATCCGATCGCTATTCCTGAAGCTTCAGCGATCCTTGGCGAACAGGTAGAGTATTACACAGATATGTATGATGCGATTGAGGACACGGATGCATGCCTGATCTTAACGGATTGGCCGGAAGTCAAAGAGATGGAGCTTGTAAAGGTGAAAACCCTCTTAAGACAGCCAATCATTATCGACGGCAGAAACTTATTTTCACTTGAAGAGATGCAGGCAGCCGGATACATTTACCACTCTATCGGCCGTCCTGCTGTTCGGGGAACGGAACCTACTGACAAGTATATTCCGGGCTTGCCGCTCGAGGAATTGGCTAAAGACTTGGGGAGCGTCAATTTATAAAAAGAAAAAGTGTTACTTGGTTGAAGCTGCTGGCTGCTAGGCTCGGCCGCCGGCTCCTGAAACATCAGGAAAGGGGTTAAACATGTGAGTATCAAACGTTCAGCGGTCCATACGCTTGCGTTACTGGCCGCTGTCATATTTGGAGTCGTCCTATTGCTGGGAGCCATCCATAAAGATATAGGCTTCATACAGATGGCTGCCCTACTTGCGGTGTTGGCGATCGGTTTGTTTGCGCTGACGCTTGCAACCGCATTTACAACAAAAGAACGGCTCTTTATGGCTGTAATCTATATTTTGATCGCCTGCACTTTTTTAAATAATGCATTTTTCGCGATACATCTTGGGTTTTTCAGTTTGTTCCTTTACAGGCTTCTGCTCATTGCAGCGGGGTGCCTCCATGTGATCGGGATAATTCGGAATCGATCACATATTGAAAGATGGAACGGACTGCAAGTGAAAGGGATATTGCTCTTTTTCGCCTTATGGTTTATATACGGCCTTGTTTCTCTGCTATGGGCTAAGTCGGTGACATACGGCATCAAGTATTTGGCCTTATTGGCAATGGGAATTTTCTTCATTTACCTCATTGTCATGTATGTTCAAAAAATGGAGCGGCTGATGATTGTTTATACCATTTGGCTGGTGATGACATTATTCCTGATGATCATTGGTTTTTACAATCATATCACCCATCATCATCTCCCGAGTTCCACGCTGTACAGCGGACCGGAATATAAGCAGCATTATCCGACATCGGTATTTTTTAATCAAAATGACTTTGCGACCTTTTTATCAATCAGCTTCTTTTTTTACATCGCTTTGATGAAAAACATAAAGAATGGATACATCAAGGCGATTGGCCTTGTGCTTTCGCTCTGTGCGTTGTATTTAATTTTTGCTACCGGTTCAAGAGCCAGCCTTCTGGGGATTTTTGCAGGCGTTGCTGTTTATATCTTCATTGTATTGCCGCCTGTTCTAAAAAAAATGGCCATATGGCTGTCAGCGGCGGGAATTGCCATTTTTGCAGTTCTTTTCGCCAGCAAAATTTATTCGAAGTTTTGGGAGTTGTTTCTGGCACCCCAGACGCTGCATTCATTCCATGACAGGCTTCCATCAAATGTGGGCCGGGCCAATCTGCTGAAAAACGCATGGCATTTTTTCCTTGATTCGTACGGATTCGGAGTCGGAGCAGGGAATGTATCCTATTATCTTGAGCATAATGCTTTATATGATACTGACAATGTGGCAGAGGTGCACAACTGGCTCGTTGAAATCCTTACTAACTTTGGCTTGTTCATCATGTTGGGATATCTGGCCGTTTACGCCTACCTCATATGGGTGCTTTACAAATTTTATGAAAGAAAATTAGAAAATCAGTCAAAACTGATCACAGAAGGACTTATTACTGCTCTGGTCAGTTTCCTGGTATCTAGTATCAGCCCAAGCTCTGTTTCAAATTTATTTTTTCATTGGGTGTTTCTGGCACTCGTCATCGCCGCCGTCAATGTGTTAAGGCGATCCAGACAGATGCCTGAACCGATGTACAGATAAACAGACTACAAAAAGCAGGGAGACTTATATGAACGATATATTGATAAGAATAGCCCGTCGCATTAAAAAAAATATCATTTGGATAATAGCAGTGCCCATTATATTAGGGGCGGTGGGGTATATCCTGCCGTCACAGATTGCTGACCAAAATAGTTTTGTAGCTGAGGACACTTTGGCTGTGGGGAGCTATGGTCATCCGGTTTATAACAGTACAGAGGAAATTCCGCTTCTGCTAAATAGCGACTCTTTTTTGAAGGAGGCACTTCCTGACGAAAAAGATGAAGATTTGGCAGAAATCAAAGAGAAGCTTACCATCAAAACGGAATCCAAATCTTTGCTGACATTGAGCTATAGCGACAAGGATAAGGATAAAACGGAATCCGTCTTAAACGCCATTTCCTCTACTTTTCTCAAAAACGATCAAAAACTGTATGCAGAAAGAGAAGCTGTCATCCGCCGCAGCATAGACGCGCTCGAAGGTGAGTCGGTGAGCGAGGATTCCAAAGTGGATAAAGAGAGATTTTTGTATGAGCTGAAAAACACGCAGCTTAATTTGAAAGCGGCCAGTGTCACTGATTCTGTAACCGTAAGTGAGACAGCAGGCGATGGAATGTCTCCGAAAAAGAAAGCGGTTCTCGGAGTTATGATCGGCCTCACGATTGCCTTTATGTTCGTTGTCATTCCTGAATTTTTTAGGGAATCCCTTTAAAATCATACGATGGAGATGTGATCATGACCAATTGGAAACCTCTCGTATCTGTCATTACGCCTTCGTTTAATGCGCGTGACTATATTGAAGACACAATTCATTCAGTGTTAGATCAGAGCCACTCTCAATGGGAAATGATTATCGTGGATGATTGCTCAACGGATGGCACACGTGACATTTTACAGCAGTATGAAAAGATAGATGAAAGAATTCATGTGGTGTATCTGGAGGAGAACAGCGGAGCTGCGGTTGCTCGGAATAAAGCATTGGAGCGTGCTCAAGGACGTTACGTAGCATTTCTGGATAGTGATGACAAATGGAAAAAAGACAAATTGGAAAAGCAGCTTGAGTTTATGATGGAACGTTCCTGTGCGTTTTCTTTCACAGGCTACAGCTTAATGGCGCAGGACGGAACCCCGCTCGATAAATTTATTCATACCCCGGAAAGCCTGACGTACGATGACGCTCTTAAAAATACGATTATCGGCTGCTTGACGGTGATGATTGACAGGGAGCAAACGGGACAGATCCAAATGCCAAATATCAGAACGAGACAGGACTTGGCCACATGGCTGTCTCTTTTGAAAAAGGGATTTAACGCATATGGTTTGAATGAATGTCTCGCTGAATATAGGCTTGTCAACAACTCGATATCCAGCAACAAATGGAAGGCTGCTAAAAAAACGTGGTTTGTCTACAGGGAGATCGAACGGTTACATTTAATGAAAGCAACATGGTGCTTTGTTCAATATGCAAAAAACGCGGTGAAAAAAAGATTATAACCGCAAACAGAGAGAAAAGGTGATGAAGGTGGAAACAAAAGAAGCAATCATTCATGTCATCGTTGCCACTGCTGAATGGGGGAAAGACCAATTGAGATACAGAAGGCACCGGCTGGCGGAATTTTTAGCTGCTCAGGAGGAAACGAAGGAGGTCATTTGGGTGTGTCCGGCTCCGCGCACCCAAGGGAATGAATTTCAGCAAGTTCATTCAGGCATCAGGCAATTCGCTATCAAAGACTTGCTGCAGAAAAAAATGTTTCGTTTCGGACGATATACAGATGTCTTTTACAGACATAAGCTAGCACCATTACTTGATGAACTGGCATCTGCTTCTGCAAACGGTGAACGCTGCTGTTTATGGTATACGTTCCCCGGATTCCCGCTGCTGTCATCGCTGTATCACTGGGATCAGGTCATTTATGATTGCAGTGATTTATGGGCGGCGCCGATCAGCGGCCGTTCAAATCTGCTGTCTGAATTCCGGAGAAAAGTTATTAAATCGGCAGAGCTGAGAATTATACACCGTGCAGATTCCATTACCTGTTCTTCGGATTATCTTCACAAAGAAGTAGACAAAAAACTAACTGCAGGACGAGAAAAGGTGCATACTGTCGAAAACGGTGTTGAATATGAGCTGTTTTCTGCAAATAAAGCGGCTCCCGATCGCAGCATATTGCAGGGGAGAGAAGGAACAGTATTAGGCTTTATCGGCGGGATTAAACCGAAGCTCGATTTTAAAATGATTGAAGAGGCTGCGCTGCAAAAGCCTGATTGGACATTTTTATGGGTCGGTCCGGATGCTACCAATGGTGATGTTTCGTTTCAAGAGCTTCTGAGGCTTCCCAATGTCATATGGTCCGGTCCGGCTGATCCGAAAGAAGTTCCTCATTACATGGAGCTTATCGATATCGGCATCATGCCATATAAAAAATCATCGTATAATCAAGCCGTGTTTCCGCTGAAGCTTTTTGAATTTTTAGCGGCTGGAAAGCCTGTCGTCGGCTCTAATCTTCCGTCTACCTCAAAAATAAAAAAGCCGTATGTATACGAATATGTAGAAGGTGATCATCCGCTTGATTTTATAGCTGCGTGCGAAAAAGTAATCGGTCAAAACGGGGATGAAACGTATAAAGAAATGCGCCAAAACATCGCCCGCGCACAGGATTGGAACTGCTTATTTAAACAAATTATGAAATATACAGGGATTCAAAAACATGCGTAGTCCTATAATTTGGGATGCGCATTTTTTGATTATACGTGTTTCTTTTTGATGAAGCTTGTTATAATAACTAAGGAGAAGGTATAATGGAAGGAACGGTTCTCTATATAAATAAAGACTTCATTTAATTCCAAAGGAGACTTCTTTATGCTTGACGAACGCATGATTCGCATTGTTGTTGCGTTTATTGTCTCGCTGCTGACAGTTTTAATCATAACCCCAATCGTAAAAAGGATTGCGATTAAAATAGGCGCAGTTGACCAGCCCAGCAATCGAAAAGTACATGATAAAGTTATGCCCCGGATGGGCGGGCTGGCCATATTTATCGGGGTGGTTGCAGGCGTGCTTGCATCCGGTATTTACACAGAAACAAGAATGACGGCTATTACAGTCGGAGCGTTCATCATTATTGTGTTAGGTATTCTTGACGATAAATATCAATTAAGTGCAAAAGTTAAGTTTTTGATTCAATTAGGTGTTGCCATTATGATTGTAAGCACCGGTTTAAAAATGGACTTTTTCTCAGTGCCTTTTTTAGAGGAGCGGTTTGAGCTAGGATGGCTGGCTTATCCGCTGACAGTTTTATGGATTGTCGGCATCACAAATGCGATCAACCTGATTGACGGTCTGGATGGCCTTGCTGCCGGTCTTTCTGTTATCGGCCTGTCAACGATCGCCGTTATGGCTCTATCCGGCGGAAAAGTACTTATTCTGTCACTCTCATTGGTGGTTATCGCCAGTACGCTTGGATTTTTGTTCCACAACTTTCATCCGGCAAAAATCTTTATGGGTGATACAGGATCACTTTTTCTAGGGTATTGTATTTCGATTCTTTCATTATTAGGCCTGTACAAAAGTGTAACATTGTTCAGTATCGTTATCCCGATTATTATATTAGGCGTGCCGATTTTTGACACAACATTTGCTATCATCAGAAGAATTTTAAACAAACAGCCGATTTCGGCACCCGACAAGTCGCATATCCACCATAGACTGATGGCCTTTGGCCTTTCACATCGGATGTCAGTTCTTGTCATTTATTTGATTGGATTTATTTTCAGCATAAGTGCAATTGTACTAAAAAGTGCCACAATTTGGCTCTCTTTGTTTATTATCTTCATTTTAATTATTTTTATGCAGATCATAGCTGAAGTGACAGGACTCGTGAATGAAAAATTTAAGCCGTTTACGAAATTTTATAAACGGCTGGTGAAAAGAAATTAAATAAAATACTCCGGCTTTTGTGCCGGAGTTTCTTCTGTGAAAAAATGCCCGATCCTCTAAGGACCGGGCATTTTTTTTAATAAGATGAATTAGTTGTTGAATTCGTTGTACTGTTTGTGTTTGTGCTGCTGTCATTCGAATAGCTGCTTCCGCTTGTCGTACCGTCAGTTGTTGTACTTTCATCTGTGCCAGTGCTGCTTGTATCTGGAGTGTAATCTAAATGCTCTTGGAGCGTTTTTCTGACTTTCTCCAGATTTGTGGCATCAGGTTCAAAGTAATATGTGTTGTTAGGCCCTAAATACAAATCAGAACCTGTGATGCTCAACGTGTCGATTTTCTTGCTGGTAAAGCCGCTGTAAATCTGCTGCAGTGCTAAACCTTCCGTAATGCGAATATTGGTTTCAACGTTTTCACTGGCTTTTTCTGCGATTTTATCGATCTTTGCAATGTTGCTTACACTTGACATTCGGTCAATTATTGCATTTAAAATTTGTTTCTGCCTGTCATTACGGCCAAAGTCTCCACGTTTATCCTGTTTTCTCATACGGGCATATGCCAAGGCTTCTTCGCCGTTTAAGTGCATCTCGCCTTTTTTGAAGTAGATCCGTTTGCTTTCGTCTACATCACTTTTTTCATCGAAATCGAAAGGCACATCTACATCAATGCCGCCAACTTCATTAATCACATCTTTAAATCCGTCAAAATCAACTGTGACATATTTATCGATCGGAATTTGCAAGAAGTTTTCAACAGTTTCAACTGTCTCATCTTTTCCGCCTTTGCTGTAAGCGGCATTAATCTTTGTTTTGCTTCCGGTTGTGTCACTGGCCAATTGCACACGTGTATCACGCGGAATGCTCAACATTTTCATGGTTTTATTTTTTGGATCAAGGGTAACCACTATAAGAGAGTCTGATCTCCCTTTTTGTCCATTAGTTGCGTAATCCTCTATTCCCATAAATAAAATAGAAAATGGTTTTTTCTTCATGTCTACGACTTCACTGCGAAGATTTGACTTATTTCCGCGGGAAAGGGCATCGTATGAATCATCCGCAGCGTTAATGGTTTTATAAAGCTTATATCCACCTAGCCCTACGACTACCAATAATGCAAGGGCAAACAATAACATAAATCGTTTTAAAATTTTCCTGCGCTTGCTCTTTTTCTTTTTTCGCACACGCACTCTAACGCGTTCAGCCATTATTCAGTCTCCTTTATGTGATTGACGGCTTTTTCAAGATACGTCAACTCTCCCTCTTTAATATCACTCTTTCCATTTGTCAGTTCTGTCATCCACTCAGAAAATGTGTTTGTTTCTTTTTCTTCCACGTATGTTTCGAATTCTACATTTTCGGCATAATGGATTTCCTTTAACAGAAATTGTGATTCCCTTAATTCATTTTCAATCTTGCCAAGCCAAGTGTAATCTGCGGAAGTATGCATGACCCGCATAAGCTTCCGTTCTACAATCCCTATATGATTTAATCCTTCAGACACTGACTTCCCATAAGCGCGAATTAATCCGCCGGCTCCAAGTTTAATGCCTCCGAAGTATCGTGTAACAACGGCGCAAGTATCCTTAAGTCCGCGTTTTTTTAATACTTCAAGCATCGGCACTCCCGCTGTTCCGCTTGGTTCTCCGTCATCATTGGCTTTTTGGATATGATCGTTCTCGCCAATTACGTAAGCCGAGCAATTATGAGTCGCATTCCAGTGCTGTTTCTTTATTTTTTGTATAAATTCCTGTGCTTCTTGTTCGGTAGAAACACGGCTTAAATGACAGATAAAACGCGATTTTTCTATAACAATCTCGTGTTCTCCTGCTTCTTTCACAGTAAAATAGCTGTGCAGCATGCTTGCTGACCCCCTGCTAAGCATAAAAGACTGCCTATACAAATTCGTACAGTCTTTAGAATTTTTGTGCGTATTTTGGTATCATAAAGAATGGAAGGTATATAAAATTGTTTTTTTCTAGAATATACGCATTCTTTCATTATAATTCGACATAATTTGCATATCAATTACATTTATAATAAAAATATATGACAACGCCGTGACGGAGGGAAATTATGAATAAAACAAAGATGGATTCCAAAGTTCTGGATTCTATTTTGATGAAGATGCTGAAAACCGTTGACGGGAGCAAGGACGAGGTTTTTCAAATCGGGGAGCAGTCACGCCAGCAGTATGAACAGCTGGTTGAAGAACTGAAACAAATTAAACAGCAGGTATATGAAGTGATTGAGCTTGGTGATAAACTTGAAGTGCAAACCCGCCATGCGAGAAACCGGTTATCCGAGGTCAGCCGCAATTTTCATAGGTTTAGTGAAGAAGAAATTCGCAATGCTTACGAAAAAGCCCATAAGCTGCAGGTAGAGTTGACGATGATTCAGCAGCGTGAGAAGCAACTGCGGGAGCGCCGGGATGATTTAGAGCGAAGATTGTTAGGGCTTCAAGAGATCATTGAGCGGTCTGAATCATTAGTAAGCCAAATAACAGTTGTGCTCAACTACTTGAATCAGGATTTGCGCGAGGTCGGACTGCTTCTTGCTGATGCCCAGGCAAAACAGGATTTCGGCTTAAGAATTATTGAGGCACAGGAAGAAGAGCGAAAAAGAGTCTCTAGAGAAATTCATGATGGACCTGCTCAAATGCTGGCAAATGTGATGATGAGATCGGAATTAATCGAGCGAATTTTCCGTGACCGGGGCGCTGAGGACGGATTCCAAGAAATTAAAAATCTCCGTCAAAATGTGCGGAATGCCCTTTACGAAGTGAGAAGGATTATATATGATTTAAGACCGATGGCCCTTGATGACCTAGGCCTAATTCCAACTTTAAGAAAATATCTATATACAACCGAAGAATATAACGGGAAGGTCAAAATACATTTTCAGTGCATTGGTGAAACAGAGGATAAGCGGCTTGCGCCTCAGTTTGAAGTTGCGCTCTTCAGGCTCGCACAGGAAGCTGTGTCTAATGCGCTAAAGCATTCTGAATCTGAAGAAATTACAGTCAAAGTTGAAATTACAAAGGATTTTGTGATTTTAATGATAAAAGATAACGGAAAAGGGTTCGATCTGAAGGAAGCGAAAGAGAAGAAAAACAAATCATTCGGCTTGCTGGGCATGAAAGAAAGAGTAGATTTATTGGAAGGAACCATAACAATAGATTCAAAAATAGGTCTTGGGACATTTATTATGATTAAGGTTCCGTTATCTCTTTGACTATGATTTGTAAAATAGAGCCAAAAGGCATATTGACCGAATACTAGAGTATATAGAACAATAATACAAGGAGGCGTGGCTTGTGACTAAAGTAAACATTGTTATTATCGACGACCATCAGTTATTTCGTGAAGGTGTTAAACGGATATTGGATTTTGAACCTACCTTTGAAGTGGTAGCCGAAGGTGACGACGGAGACGAAGCGGCTCGTATTGTTGAGCACTATCATCCTGATGTTGTGATCATGGATATCAATATGCCAAACGTAAATGGTGTGGAAGCTACAAAACAGCTTGTAGAGCTGTATCCTGAATCTAAAGTAATTATTCTATCAATTCATGATGACGAAAATTATGTAACACATGCCCTGAAAACAGGCGCAAGAGGTTATCTGCTGAAAGAGATGGATGCTGATACATTAATCGAAGCGGTTAAAGTAGTTGCCGAGGGCGGTTCTTACCTTCATCCGAAGGTTACTCACAATCTCGTTAACGAATTCCGCCGCCTTGCTACAAGCGGAGTTTCTGCACACCCTCAGCATGAGGTCTATCCTGAAATCCGCAGACCATTACATATTTTAACTCGGCGGGAATGTGAAGTGCTGCAGATGCTTGCAGACGGAAAAAGCAACCGCGGTATTGGTGAATCATTGTTTATCAGTGAGAAAACCGTGAAAAACCATGTGAGCAATATTTTGCAAAAAATGAATGTAAACGACCGGACGCAAGCCGTTGTGGTCGCCATTAAAAATGGCTGGGTAGAAATGAGATAGTATAATACGAGACTTGCCTTTTACTGGGCAGGTCTTTTTTTAGGCTGCCCTTTCCCTTACAATAGAGTAATAAAGCAATAAGGCAGGTATCGAATCTATGAATATTGCAGTCGTAACAGACAGCACAGCGTATATTCCGAAAGAAATGCGTGAACAACATCAAATACATATGATCCCTCTCCAGGTTGTTTTAGGGGAAGAAACTTGTCGTGAAGAAATTGAACTGGACTGGAAAAGCTTTTACGATGAAGTAAAAAAACATACCGAGCTTCCAACGACTTCTCAGCCGTCAATCGGCGAGCTGGTTGATTTGTATGAAGAGCTTGGAAAGTCTTATGATGCGGTCATCAGTATCCATCTTTCCAGCGAGATCAGCGGAACGTTCAGCAGTGCAGCAACAGCTGACACAATGGTCGACAATATTAAAGTGTATCCATTTGACTCAGAGATCAGCTGTTTGGCTCAAGGCTTTTATGCTCTAAAAGCTGCTGAATTAATCAGAAATGGAGCATCATCGCCGGAAGATATCATAAAAGAACTGGAAGAAATGAAAAAAACAGTTCGGGCGTATTTTATGGTAGATGATTTAGCCCATCTTCAGCGGGGCGGACGATTAAGCAGCGCCCAAGCCTTTATTGGGAGTCTACTAAAGGTAAAGCCTATTCTTCATTTTGACAATAAGGTAATTGTGCCTTTTGAGAAGATTCGAACACGAAAAAAAGCTATTTCGCGAATTTATGAGCTTTTAGACGAAGATGCGAGTAAAGGATTGCCTATGCGTGCTGCTGTTATCCACGCTAATCGAGAAGAAGAAGCAGCGAAAATCATTGAAGAGCTTTCTGTAAAATATCCCCACGTTGAATTTTATAACAGTTATTTTGGCGCGGTAATCGGCACTCATTTGGGTGAGGGTGCGCTAGGAATTTGCTGGTGTTTTAAATAACGTAAAATCTCCGTTTTAGCACGGAGATTTTTTTATATTTATATTTTGATTGCTGGACAGAAAATATTCACTAAGGCATACTGTCTCGAAAGGAGGCGGTGCTATGCTGATCGTGCCAGCTGAAAAGAACATTTCTTTTTCAAAAGAATTGCAGCAGACGCTTCAAAGCCGTCATTTGCTCAGAACCGAACTCCCATTTTCCGATGAGTTGATTGAATGGCATATCAAGAATGGATATATTGCAGCTCAAAACTCTATATCTATAAACAAACGGGGGTATAAGTGTAATAGGTGCGGCCAAAATGATCAGCGGTATTTTTCTTTTTATCTCTCATCTGGAAAGAATCAGCTGTATTGCCGTTCCTGTGTCATGATGGGCAGAGTGAGTGAGGATGTTCTTTTATATTCGTGGATAGGGAAGGATGAACCAAGCTGGCAACAAGTAAAGCTGACATGGGATGGCAAGCTCTCAAGCGGTCAGCAAAAAGCTGCCAATGTCTTAATTGATGCAATAGCTAAAAAAGAAGAGCTCCTCATTTGGGCAGTTTGCGGCGCTGGCAAAACAGAGATGTTATTCCCCGGTATAGAATCTGCATTAAATCAAGGGTTGCGTGTATGTATTGCGACACCCCGCACCGATGTGGTATTAGAGCTTGCTCCTAGACTTAAGGCTGCCTTTCAGTGTGCTGACATTTCAGCACTTTACGGAGGAAGTGATGACAAAGGGTGCTTATCTCCGCTTATGATTTCCACCACACATCAGCTTTTGAGGTATAAAGAAGCATTCGATGTTATGATCATTGACGAAGTTGATGCTTTTCCGTATTCTGCTGATCAAACTCTTCAATTCGCTGTTCAAAAAGCTAGAAAGAAAAGCAGCACCCTTGTTTATGTAAGTGCAACACCTCCTAAAGAATTAAAAAGAAAAACACTGAACGGACAGTTACATTCAGTACGCATTCCAACTCGACACCACAGGAAACCTTTGCCTGAACCGCGCTTTCTATGGTGCGGAAACTGGAAAAAGAAATTATACCGAAATAAAATCCCGCTAGCGGTAAAAAGATGGATAGAGTTTCATGTGAAAGAAGGGAGGCCTGTTTTTTTGTTTGTTCCCTCCGTTTCTGTTCTGGAAAAGGCAGGTGCATGCTTTAAAGATGTTAATTGCCGAGCAGCGGCAGTGCATGCGGAAGATAAACAAAGAAAAGAGAAAGTACAGCAATTTAGAGACGGTCAGCTTGATCTCTTAATCACCACAACAATATTAGAAAGAGGCGTCACGATTCCCAAAGTGCAAACAGGTGTATTAGGGGCGGAATCGCCTATCTTTACGGAAAGTGCACTTGTTCAAATCGCAGGAAGAACCGGACGGCATAAAGAGCATGCAGACGGTGATGTCATTTTCTTTCACTACGGAAAAACAAAGAGTATGCTGGATGCAAAAAAGCATATAAAAGAAATGAATGCCTTGGCAGCAAAAAATGAATGTACAGACTAGCCATTACTTGAAAACGTGGTACAGTATACTCATATAACTGACGATGAGGAGCTGTAAAAATGCTTGTCAATTCAAAAGAAATCGTAATGAAAGAACTGCTCGACCGATATATGGATCAGCTTCATATGACCTGCACTTGCCAAGTATGCAAAAACGATGTATTGGCACTTTCTTTAAATAAAGTAAGACCATCTTACGTCACTGATCTTAAAAAGATCGCATATACAAAAGCTGAGCTGGTAGATAAACAAAAAAACACGGCTATGCTTGTCATTTTGGCTGAATCTGCTGCTGTGGTATCAGAGAGTCCAAGCGATTTATGCCAAATGAAGCAGGAGGGGGCATTTATAAACTGATTTGTCTATTATGTGATTCGCCATTTTATCAAGCTATTACATGGAGAGCTCTTTTTTTATTAAAGCCTGAAGAAAAGGTCTGCCATACCTGCAGAAGCAAATTAAAGAAAATCACAGGACATATCTGCACCCTATGCGGAAGACCTCAATCCGTTCATGCGGTATGCAGAGATTGTGAGGCGTGGAAATCAAGAGTCCGTGACAGCTTGCTGCTGCGCCAAAACCGTTCAGTTTACACATATAATGATGTGATGAAAGAAACGCTCTCCCGTTTTAAATTTAGAGGAGATGCAGAAATCATAAATGCTTTTAAAAGTGATTTTTCTTCAACCTTTTCAGAGGTTTACCCCGATAAGCATTTTGTTCTTGTTCCTATTCCGCTGAGTAAGGAACGGGAAGAAGAGCGAGGATTTAACCAGGCACAGCTCCTGGCGGAATGTTTAGACCGGCCTATCCACCATCCCCTCATCCGCCTGAATAATGAGAAACAGTCTAAGAAAAAGAAAACAGAACGCCTGCTTTCAGCGCGTATTTTTGATACAGAAAACAACTCAGCCGAAGGTATGAATATCATTTTAATAGACGATCTTTATACAACAGGCGCCACTTTGCATTTTGCAGCCCGCTGTTTATTAGAGAAAGGAAAAGCCGCTTCAGTGGCATCTTTTACCTTAATCAGAAGCTAAATGATTCTGTTTTTATGCCGATATAATCACTAGAAATTAACACAGGCATATTATTGAATAAGGAGAAAAAAGATGGGAGAACTGGCGAATTGCCCGAAATGCAATGCTTTATTCTTAAAAACAAAGCTGCAAACCGTATGTCAGACATGTATTAAGGAAGAAGAAAAATCATTTGAGATTGTATATAAGTTTTTAAGGAAACAGGAAAACCGGCTATCGACATTAAGCCGGATAACCGAGGAAACAGGTGTAGAAGAAGAGCTGATATTGAAATTCATTAGGCAAAAACGCATTCAAATCACTCATCTCCCTAATTTGGCATACCCTTGTGAAAGGTGTGGGACATTGATTCGGGAAGGCAAATTCTGCAAGGCTTGCCAGTCCGATATAAAGGCTCAAATGGATCATTTGAACCACGAGGATGCCCTGAAAATCGAGAAGGAAAATAGTAAAAAAGACACATACTATGCCTATAATACCAAAAACAGCTGATTCCCTAAA
The DNA here is from genome assembly GCF_026796395.1 of Bacillus sp. T17B1. Classification (NCBI taxonomy): domain Bacteria; kingdom Bacillati; phylum Bacillota; class Bacilli; order Caryophanales; family Bacillaceae; genus Bacillus; species Bacillus sp. T17B1. The sequence goes on along the minus strand of NZ_JALAYA010000008.1, from coordinate 155,345 downwards.
CTAACGGAAAACGCAGTCGATAAAAGGGTTAAGATTGTTTAAAGACTGCAACGGAAAGCGAGAGGAATCCTATGAAAATCAATCAATTTGGAACACAATCCGTTAATCCATACCAAAAAAGTTATGAAAAGCAAACGGTGCAAAAAACAGCTGCACAGCCTCAAGATAAAATTGAAATTTCGACACAGGCTAAGGAATTGCAAAATACATCCGACGCAGTCACTGGTTCACGCCAGGAAAAAATTGAGCAGCTTAAAGCGCAAATTGAAAATGGGTCATACAAAGTAGACGCAAATCATATAGCAAAAAATATGATTAATTTTTATAAAAAGCAATAAAAAGGAGAAAGCCCATGTCAGCAAAGCCAATTATTGAACTAATGAAGCGACTTTGCGTTCTGCATGAGCACCTGCTCACGCTTTCTGAGGAAAAGACGGAAGCGCTCAAAGCCGGCAAAACAAAAGAGCTTTCTAACATTTTGACAAAAGAGCAAAAATATATTCAGGCAATCGGCCAAACAGAAGATGACCGGATCAAAGCAACCTCCGTCTTTCTGGGATACAGCGAAAATAACACCATTTCCGCATGTATTGCCAAAACCTCAGGCGGTGAAAAGGAAGAGCTGGAACAACTATATGATTCTCTTTCAAACGTTCTCGGACGATTGAAAGAAGTGAATGAGATGAATAGGCAGCTCACGAGAGACGCACTGCAATTCATCTCTATTTCATACGATATGCTGGTTCCTAAGGACAACAACTTCAATTACAGCAAATCAATTAAAGCTGAGCTTCCGAAGAGCAGCCGAATGAAATTATTTGATTCAAAAGCTTAGCAGAAAGGAATTCACGAATATGACATCTACCTTTATGGGGCTTGAAACTGCAAGGCGGGCGTTAAGCGCTCAGCAAGCAGCGTTAAGCACTACAGCAAATAACGTGGCAAATGCCAATACTGATGGTTATACAAGACAGCGAGTCTCATTAGAGGCAACTGACTATTTCCCTGCTGTATCAAAAAACGCAGAAAAAACAGCGGGACAAATGGGAACAGGTGTTCAAGGGAAGTCAGTTGAGAGAATAAGAGATATCTTTCTTGACTACCAATACCGTCTTCAAAACAACAGTGCCGGATACTATGACACGAAAGCCAAAGCACTGTCCCAAATGGAAGGTGTTTTAAATGAGACGGTTGACAGCGGCTTGAACAGTGTGCTCAATTCGTTTTGGAATTCCCTGCAGGAATTATCGAATAATACAAATGAAGACAGTGCGCGTTCTGTTGTTGCTCGAAAAGGACAAGCTGTAGCTGAAACGTTTAATTATATTTCTGAATCACTTGCAAATGTTCAATCGAACTTAAAAGCAGAGCTGAATACAACTGTGTTAGATGTTAATTCTCTGCTTTCTCAATTAAACAGTTTAAATAAGCAAATTGCACAAGTAGAACCGGTCGGGCTTCTTCCGAATGGTTTATATGACCAGCGAGATTTGCTGATAGATAAATTATCCTCAATGGTTGATATCAAAGTCAGCTACAACAAATCAGGCGGGAACGCACTTGCTTCTGCTGAAGGAACTGTATCAATTGAAATCCTTGATAACAATAAACAGTCGCTGGGAACTGTTTTGGACGGTAAAAATTACGAGGTTTCAGAACTTGCAGCCAACTATGATAATGATACTGGGTTAGTATCAAGTATTTCAATCGGAGATACAGCTGTACAGGTGGAGTCATTCAGCAGTAAGGGATCCCTTTTAGGATTTGTAGAGTCTTACGGGTATGTAACAGCAGACGGCGAAGAAAAGGGCATATACCCGGAAATGCTTTCTGATCTTGACAATATGGCACTTGAATTCGCAAAAGCTTTCAATGAAGTGCACAGAAATGGTTTGACGAAGAGCGGTGAACAAGGCGGGGACTTTTTTGATTTTACTGGCGGTGACACTGAGCCTGCAAAGGGAGCGGCGGGCAAAATTAAAGTTGCTGACAGCATAATAGATTCAAAAGGGGCAAACATTGCTTTCTCGCTGACTGGTGCAGCCAACGATAATGCAAATGCTACAAATTTAGCGAATGTTGTAACCGGTAAAATAACCATTAATGGTAAAGAAACTAGTGTGTTAGATTATTATGCGGGTCTGATTGGCGAGCTGGGGATCAAAGCTCAAGAGGCGAATCGTTTGGCGTCTAATACAGAAACACAGCTAAATGATGCTGACATAAACCGTCAGCAAATGAGCGCAGTTTCTTTAGACGAAGAAATGACGAATATGATTCAATTTCAACACGCATACAATGCTGCTGCGAGAATGGTGACGTTACAAGACGAAATACTTGATAAAGTGATCAATGGCATGGGTGTTGGAGGAAGGTAGGTAGAGTCAAATGAGAGTAACACAAGGGATGATTCAGCAAAACTCACTGAGATATATCGGTTCAAGCTACTCGAAGCTGGATAAACTTCAATCGCAGATTTCGTCAGGGAAAAAAATCACAAAGGCTTCCGACGATCCTGTAGTAGCGATGAAAAGCTTAAAGTATAATACTCAACTGTCTCAAGTCCAGCAATATCAAAGTAATGCTTCTCAGGCCTTTAACTGGCTCGAAAACACAGAAACGAACATAACTGAAGGAATTGATATCCTATCAAAGGTTAGAGAATTAGCTGTCCAAGCTCAAAATGACACAAACGGCGAAGCGGAGCGGCAAGCAATTGGCGTAGAAGTGAAGCAGTTAAAGGAGCAGCTTTTAAATATTGCGAATACACAAGTGAACGGCAGATATATCTTTAATGGCACAAACTCAGACAAGCCTCCGGTTACAGATAACGGAGACGGAACTTATACAATCTCTGATACTGCTGATGTCATAGTCAATGTATCTAATAATATGACATTAAAAGTGAACTCAGATCCAAAGTCAGCTTTTGGGGGCACTTCTGAAAGCGGACAGAATGTATTTGAAATGCTTGATTCATTTGAAAAAGCACTTAGTTCAGGTTCAATCGATGACATGGACAGCGTTTTAAATGATATTGATCAATTCTCTGAAGGCATGAGTGCTGAACGCTCAGATCTTGGGGCAAGATATAATCGTCTTGAACTGGTTAATACAAGACTTTCAGCTCAAGAAGAAACAGCTACAAAAGTGTTGTCAGACAATGAAGATGTAGAACTGGAAAAAGTAATAACAGAGTTTATTGCGCAGCAGAGCGTGCATAGAGCTGCTTTGGCTGTAAATGCGCAAATTGTCCAGCCTACATTAATTGACTTTTTAAAGTAAGCGGCTCTCAGGAGTTCGCTTTTTTTATAGTTCAGGAGGGATAATGATGCAAATTCCCAGATTGATTATGCACAGTGTTCAAGGGAAAATTGGTTTAATAACGACGCCAGCCAGTTTAAAAATGGAGCAGCCGCAAGCCGATCTTGAGATCGAACAGCCAAGTGCAGACATGGAAATATCGGTGACACCTGGAAAACTCACGATTGACCAAACGCAAGCATGGGAAGAATTAGACAGAAAACATATATTTAAACGGATTGAAGAAGCCGCTCAACAAGGACATGAGGATGTAATGGAGGGAATAGCACGCACTGCAGAAGAGGGTGACGAGCTTATGAGAATAGAAAATAAGGGGAATCCAATCGCTTCACAGGCAAAGAGGAACTCTGAGATGCATCAAATTCAATTAGGCGAAAATTATGCCCCTTCTCTTTCAAGGGTGAAAATACAATATACCCCATCACAGCTTGATATCCAGATTACGCCGCAGAAGCCTGTTATTCACGCTGAACCGAATAAGCCAATAGTTGAATATACGCCGGGAAATGTTAAGGTTGACATGCTCCAATACCCTGATTTAAATATAGATGTAGAATACCCGAAAGAATCACCTGAAAAGTAAAAAGAAAAGGATCGTGAACAATGATCATTCAAACTAAGTACCATGGCCAAATGAATATAAAAGAAGAACAAATCATTCTTTTTGAAAACGGGATTCCAGGCTTTTTAGATGAAAAACAGTTCGTCATTCTTCCGCTTTCGGAAGACTCTCCCTTTGTGGCGCTGCAGTCCGTCACTTCAGAAAATCTAGCGTTCATCGTTGTAAGTCCGTTTATCTTTTTTAAGAATTATGAATTTGACCTTGATGAATCGACTGCTGAACTATTGGATATCGATAATATTGAAGACGTAGAAGTCATGACAATATTGACCATGGCAGAGCCATTCGAAAAATCGACTGCCAATTTATTGGCTCCCATTATTGTGAATCGCAAAAACATGATGGCTAAGCAAGTCGTTTTACACGACTCCTCATATACGACAAAGCATCCGATTGGAGGAGAATCATGCTAGTTTTATCGCGGAAAATGAACGAAGCGATTCAAATAGGTGCTGACATTGAAGTGAAAGTCATTGCGGTTGAGGGTGACCAAGTGAAAATTGGAATCGACGCCCCAAAGCATATTGATATTCACAGGAAAGAAATCTACTTGACTATTCAAGAAGAAAATAACCGTGCGGCAGCGTTATCCGGCGATGTGATCTCCGCATTATCCTCACAAAAAAAGTGAGGATTTTTTTATTTTTGTATAAACAAAATCACAGACAATCCGATATTAATGATGTAGCCGGGAGGAGACGCGAATGCTCCGCCAGTTACAAAAAAATGAGGCACAAGGACGTGCCTGAAAACATATTCAGGGAGGAACAAAACAATGAGAATTAACCACAATATTGCAGCGCTTAACACACTGAACCGTTTGTCTTCAAACAACGGTGCGAGCCAAAAGAACATGGAGAAACTTTCTTCAGGTCTTCGTATTAACCGTGCGGGAGATGACGCAGCGGGTCTTGCGATCTCTGAAAAAATGAGAGGACAAATCAGAGGTCTTGAAATGGCTTCTAAAAACTCTCAAGACGGAATCTCTCTTATCCAAACCGCTGAGGGTGCATTGACTGAAACTCATGCGATCCTTCAACGTATGCGTGAACTTACTGTTCAAGCTGGTAACACTGGGACACAGCAACAAGAAGATCTTGGTGCAATTAAAGATGAAATGGATGCGCTTATCGAGGAAATTGATGGAATTTCAAACCGTACTGAATTTAACGGTAAAAAGTTGCTAGACGGATCTAATTCTACGGATGGTTTTACATTCCAAATTGGTGCGAATGCTGGACAACAACTAAATGTTAAAATTGACAGCATGTCAGCAACTGCCCTAGGAGTAAACACTCTTGATGTAACAGATTTCGCTACTACTTCTTTTGATGATCAACTTAAAAGTATTGATACTGCCATCAATACTGTATCAACTCAACGCGCTAAATTAGGTGCGGTACAAAACCGTCTTGAGCATACAATTAACAACTTAGGCGCTTCTGGTGAAAACCTGACAGCTGCTGAGTCTCGTATCCGTGACGTTGACATGGCTAAAGAGATGAGCGAGTTCACTAAGAACAACATTCTTTCTCAAGCTTCTCAAGCGATGCTTGCACAAGCGAACCAACAGCCGCAAAACGTACTTCAATTGTTACGTTAATTTTGAAAAAGACCTTGGCGTTTGCCGGGGTCTTTTATTTTATATTGATAACTCCGAATCATTCCCCTTGCTGTCTCTAACTCATGATATAATAACCGAATTCTCCACTACCTATTTATAAATGTATTATCATACAAAAACGAGTGAGTTTTTTTCCAAAAATATGTGTAATCTTATCTCGATTCAGTCGATATAAACGATAGATTGGGACATAGGGGATGATCAATTGAATATTGAAAGGCTCACTACGTTACAACCTGTTTGGGATCGTTATGATACTCAAATACATAATCAGAAAGATCATGAGAGTGAGGTTCCTGTGCACCAAGTTTCATATACCAATCTTGCTGAAATGGTAGGGGAAATGAACAAGCTTTTGGAACCTTCGCAAGTTCACCTGAAGTTTGAGCTTCATGAAAAGTTAAATGAATACTATGTAAAGGTAATAGAGGACTCTACAAATGAAGTGATCCGCGAAATTCCGCCGAAACGGTGGCTTGATTTTTATGCGGCAATGACTGAATTTCTTGGGTTATTTGTTGATGAAAAAAAGTAGATTAGGAGTGGTTTGAAATGGTCACGAGAATAACGGGGCTGGCGTCAGGAATGGATATAGATGATATCGTATCAAAGCTAATGCAGACAGAAAGAGCGCCGCTTGACAGGCTGACGCAAAAAAAACAGACTCTTGAATGGCAGCGTGACAGCTATCGTGAAGTAAATTCAAAAATAAAAGAACTTCAAGATTATATGTCTAAAAATACATTGACATATCCGAGTACGTATCAGAGCAAAACTGTGACAAGCTCAAATGAGTCTGTGTTAACTGCTACAGGAAGCGCAAGTGCGCCAAACTCTTCTTCTACTGTTGAAGTAGCGAGCTTGGCAACCGCAGCAACGTATAAGTCAAATAATTATACGGGATACACACAAGGCGATTATAATTTGGCATTCAACGTCGTTGCGCCTGGCGAGACAACAGCAAAAACAGTAAACATCAGTGTCACCAGCGCCGATACAATTGATAATGTGATTTCTAAAATTAATAGCTCAGATCTGGGCGTATCAGCATTTAAAGATAAAATTTGGAACGGTTCAGAGTATGTAGAAACGATTGCGTTTTCTTCTAAGGCAACAGGTGCAGGAGGCAGCATACAGGCAGCAAACTCTGCTACAGCCGACTTTATGTCCGGCCAGCTCGGTTTTTCTTTAGACGCTGATAATAAGCTCACGGCTTACAAAGAAGGAACAAATGCAATAGTCACAATTAATGGCTTTGAAATGGAAAAGCTGACAAACAACTTTACGGTTAATGGCGTTACCTACTCGATCAAAAATACAACTGCAGCAACAGGCCCTGTTACGACAACTGTTTCAACTGATGTTGACGGGATTTATAACCAAATTAAAGAGTTTGTAGATAAATACAATGAATTGGTAGACAGCCTGAATGAAAAGCTTAAGGAAGAAAAATACCGAGACTATACTCCGTTGACGAGTGAGCAAAAAGAAGCAATGTCCGATAAAGAGGTAGAACTCTGGGAAGAGAAGGCAAAAAGCGGATTGCTGAGAAATGATACCAGCATAAGCACAGGTATAAACCAAATGAGGACTGATTTTTATTCTCAAGTAAATGCGGATGGCAAAACCTATCAATTAACTGAATTCGGCATTACAACATCAAGTGCTTACCAGTTGCGGGGACATTTAGAGATTAATGAAGATAAACTGAAAGCAAAAATACAAGAAGATCCGCAAAGTGTTGCCGCTTTATTTACAAGCGGAACGAACAGCAGCGATTATAGTGATAAAGGGATTATGAAACGCATCGGTGACACACTGAAAAGTACAGTGAAAAGCATTGAAGCAAAAGCCGGCAACTCGACAATGGGAACCAATGACTACTCAATCGGCAAAAATCTAAATACGATCAGCACGGATATCACCAAAATGCAGGACCGATTGAATACCATAGAAAACCGCTATTATACAAAATTCAGTGCAATGGATTCTGCGATTCAAAAAATGAACGAACAAGCGTCCTATTTATCACAGCTACTTGTACAATAAATGTAATTTGGAGGATGACACATGGCGATCCAAAATCCTTATACAGCCTATCAGCAAAATTCAGTGAATACCGCTACACCCGGTGAACTGACGCTTATGCTGTATAATGGCTGTTTGAAATTTATAAGACTTGCCTCTCAGGCCATCGAGAATGATGAGATGGAACGTAAAAATGAAAATCTGATTAAGGCGCAAAATATCATTCAGGAATTAAATTTTACGCTTAACCGTAATATAGAGCTTTCCGCTTCCATGGGTGCGATGTACGATTATATGTATCGAAGATTGGTACAGGCAAATATTAAAAATGATACGAGTATGCTGGCTGAGGTTGAAGGCTATGTAATAGATTTTCGCGATGCTTGGAAACAGGCCATTCAAAGTGAACGGAAGGACCGGCACGGATCAGGCGGGATCGTATGACAAACATAGATCAACTATACACTGAGACGGAGAGTATGCTGTCACACATACAAAATACACCGGAAAGCGATGAACTTTTAAGGCAAATTGAAGACTTTGTGGCCAAACGGTCTGACCTTATTCAGGAGATATCTCTGCCGCTTTCTGAAGAAGAGCGAAAGCAGATAAAGCTTTTGCTGACAAGGGATCAGCTGATTGTGAAGGAAATGGAAAGACTGAAGCAGTCAATCGCAGCAGAACTTCAGCAGGTAAAAAAGAAACGAGTGATGCACACGACGTATCTAAATCCTTATAACAACCTTACGATTGACGGCACATATTATGACAAGCGTAAATAGGTGAGTGCCTTGAAGAGCATTGGAGATTATACGCTTTTATCAGCTTATTATCATCTTCTTTTTACCATTGAGGAAGGGCTGTGTTATTTGATAGAAGCTGAACAGAATTTATCAAAAACAGAAGGGGATCGGATCTACCAGGATCTGATCCAAGCCTTTTTTTATTTGGATTCCACTCATTCAACACTCCTGTTTGTGATGAACACGCGGTGTGCTGAAATATGTATTAAAGCATTTGACGAAATTTTTGCGGAGTTTGATCAATTGGTATCTTTCTCTTTTCCCTCTCATGAGTTCTGTGAGTTTTTAAAAGAACATTTTCTGATTCATTATAGAAAATGGATGCTGTCCATTCATCAATGTATGGCGCCCTTTGTAATCAATTAGGCCAGGGCGAGGTATTTTTTTCTTACATCCAGCATATACATATACCTCCGAACCGCCAATACACCAGGAAAGACAAACATAATTCGACAAAGTTCACTGAGCTTTCACAAAAGATTTACGTTTCAGCAGGTATTGTAAAGGGTAAAAGAGAAATAGATACATATCCTTAATAAAAGGGAGGCGTTCTTTGATGAACTATAACATCAGAGGAGAAAATATTGAAGTGACATCCGCGTTAAAGGATCATGTCGAGAAGAAGATCGGCAAGCTGGAGCGGTATTTTGACCATAGCGTGAATGCCGATGTGAACGTCAACTTGAAGTTTTACAATGACAAGGAGTCTAAAGTTGAGGTTACAATTCCGATGACAGATCTTGCGCTTCGGTCCGAGGTGCATAACGAGGATATGTACAACGCAATTGATCTCGCCACAAACAAGCTGGAACGTCAAATCCGTAAGCATAAAACAAAAGTAAACCGCAAATTCCGTGAACAGGGTCTTCCGAAATCTTCATTGGCAAACGGTCTCGGATCGGATACAGATATTGCGGTTCAAGACGACATAGAAGAAGATGAAAGCTTAGAAATCGTCCGTCAGAAGCGCTTTAATTTAAAGCCGATGGATAATGAAGAAGCGATCTTGCAAATGAATATGCTTGGCCATAACTTCTTTGTTTTCACAAATGCGGAAACTAACCTTACAAACGTCGTATACCGCAGAAATGACGGGAAATATGGCCTGATAGAACCGACTGAATAATGAAGAGCAACCTTCCGTGATTTTCGCGGAAGGTTTTTGTTTTTTCTTATTTACAAATTCTTTGGAAATAAGAGAAGGTATGATATGATAATGAGAGGTATACATGGACTAGTAAATTATTTATACATGCATGTCACACAGGCATGTGATGATAGAGGAGCGTTATAAATGCTTGGAATATTAAATAAAATGTTTGATCCAACAAAACGTACGCTGAATAGATACGAAAAAATAGCTAACGATATTGATGCGGTTCGCGGAGACTATGAAAAACTCTCTGACGACGCGCTGAAACATAAAACGATTGAATTTAAAGAGCGCCTTGAAAAAGGGGCGACAACTGATGACCTTCTTGTTGAAGCTTTCGCTGTTGTTCGGGAAGCTTCACGCCGCGTAACCGGCATGTTTCCGTTCAAAGTCCAGCTCATGGGGGGCGTAGCGCTCCATGACGGAAATATCGCTGAAATGAAAACAGGGGAAGGGAAAACGTTAACGTCTACTCTGCCTGTTTATTTAAATGCGTTAACAGGTAAAGGCGTACATATCGTGACTGTCAACGAATACTTGGCAAGCCGTGATGCTGAGCAGATGGGGAAAATTTTCGAGTTTCTCGGTATGACTGTCGGTCTAAATTTAAACTCAATGTCAAAAGACGAAAAACGAGAAGCTTATGCCGCTGACATTACTTACTCTACAAACAACGAGCTTGGTTTCGACTATTTGCGTGACAATATGGTTCTTTATAAAGAGCAGATGGTTCAGCGCCCGCTTCATTTTGCGGTAATAGATGAAGTTGACTCTATTTTAATTGATGAAGCGAGAACACCGCTTATCATTTCTGGACAAGCTGCGAAATCCACTAAGCTGTACGTACAGGCAAATGCTTTTGTCCGTACGTTAAAAGCAGAGAAGGATTATACGTATGATATTAAAACAAAAGGTGTACAGCTGACTGAGGAAGGAATGACGAAGGCGGAAAAAGCGTTCGGCATTGATAACCTGTTTGATGTGAAACATGTCGCGCTCAACCATCATATTAACCAGTCCTTAAAAGCGCATGCTGCGATGCAGAAGGACGTTGACTACGTAGTGGAGGACGGCCAGGTAGTCATCGTTGATTCCTTCACGGGACGTCTGATGAAAGGGCGTCGCTACAGCGAAGGGCTTCACCAAGCGATTGAAGCGAAGGAAGGGCTTGAAATACAAAACGAAAGCATGACCTTGGCGACCATTACTTTCCAGAACTACTTCCGGATGTACGAAAAACTTGCCGGTATGACTGGTACGGCTAAGACAGAGGAAGAAGAATTCCGCAACATCTACAACATGCAGGTTGTCACGATTCCTACTAACAAGCCTGTGGTCCGTGACGACCGTCCGGATTTAATTTACCGCACGATGGAAGGAAAGTTTAAGGCGGTTGCAGAGGATGTCGCACAGCGTTACATGACCGGACAGCCTGTTCTTGTCGGTACGGTTGCGGTTGAAACATCTGAATTGATTTCTAAGCTGCTTAAAAATAAAGGGATCCCGCATCAAGTGTTAAACGCCAAAAACCATGAACGTGAAGCGCAAATCATTGAAGAGGCCGGCCAAAAAGGCGCAGTTACGATTGCGACAAACATGGCGGGGCGCGGAACGGACATTAAGCTTGGCGAAGGTGTAAAAGAGCTTGGCGGACTCGCTGTTGTCGGAACGGAACGCCATGAATCACGCCGGATTGACAATCAGCTCCGAGGACGTTCAGGACGTCAGGGAGACCCGGGGATCACCCAATTTTATCTTTCTATGGAAGATGAATTGATGCGCAGATTCGGGGCAGAGCGGACAATGGCGATGCTTGACCGTTTCGGAATGGACGACTCTACTCCAATTCAAAGCAAAATGGTATCCCGCGCGGTTGAATCGTCCCAAAAACGCGTTGAAGGCAATAACTTCGATTCACGTAAACAACTTCTCCAATATGATGACGTTCTCCGCCAGCAGCGTGAGGTCATTTATAAGCAGCGCTTTGAAGTCATTGATTCTGAAAACCTGCGTGAAATCGTTGAAAATATGATCAAGTCTTCTCTCGAAAGGGCAATTGCAGCCTATACGCCAAGAGAAGAGCTTCCTGAGGAGTGGAAGCTTGATGGTCTTGTTGAGCTTGTCAACACGACTTATCTTGATGAAGGTGCGCTTGAGAAGAGCGATATCTTCGGTAAAGAGCCGGATGAAATGCATGAACTCATTATGGATCGCATCATGACGAAATATAATGAAAAAGAAGTGAAATTCGGCGAAGAGCAAATGCGCGAATTTGAAAAAGTCATCGTCCTTCGAGCCGTTGATTCAAAATGGATGGATCACATCGATGCAATGGATCAGCTCCGCCAAGGGATTCACCTTCGAGCTTACGCACAGACGAATCCGCTTCGAGAGTATCAAATGGAAGGCTTTGCGATGTTTGAGAATATGATTGAATCAATTGAAGACGAGGTTGCAAAATTTGTGATGAAAGCTGAGATTGAAAACAATCTGGAGCGTGAAGAGGTAGTACAGGGCCAGACAACGGCTCTTCAGCAGCAAGAAGGCGATGATAACAAAAAAGCAAAGAAAGCACCGGTTCGCAAAGTGGTTGATATTGGCCGAAATGCCCCATGCCATTGCGGAAGCGGGAAAAAATATAAAAATTGCTGCGGCCGGACTGAATAGTTCGCTCGGGCAAGTTTACTGACCGCGGCGCCTGTAGGCGCCCGCGGATCTTTTAATGAGGTGACTGGAATGGAATTATCAGAAATCAGAGTAGAGCTCGAAAATATGGCTTCTCGTTTAGCGGACTTTAGGGGGTCTCTTTGACCTCGAATCAAAGGAGGCCCGCATTGCTGAGCTAGATGAACAAATGTCTGATCCGGAATTCTGGAATGATCAGCAAAAAGCTCAAACGGTTATAAATGAAGCAAACGGTATAAAGGATTATGTCAATTCGTATAAAAAATTGAATGACTCCCACGAAGAACTGCAAATGACTCATGATCTTTTGAAGGAAGACCCGGACTCTGACCTCCAGCTTGAACTTGAAAAAGAACTAAAATCATTAACAAAAGAATTCAATGAGTTTGAGCTTCAGCTTCTTCTCAGTGAGCCGTATGATAAAAATAATGCGATTTTAGAACTGCACCCTGGTGCTGGCGGTACAGAGTCACAGGACTGGGGCTCTATGCTTCTTAGAATGTATACCAGATGGGGAGAACGCCGCGGCTTTAAGGTGGAAACGCTCGATTACCTTCCAGGTGATGAGGCGGGAATTAAGTCAGTCACATTGCTGATCAAAGGGCACAACGCCTACGGTTATCTTAAAGCAGAAAAAGGTGTCCATCGTCTCGTGAGGATTTCACCGTTTGATTCGTCAGGCCGCCGCCACACGTCTTTCGTTTCATGTGAAGTCATGCCTGAATTTAACGATGAGATCGATATCGATATCCGTACGGAAGATATTAAGGTTGATACGTATCGTGCAAGCGGAGCGGGCGGACAGCACGTCAATACGACGGATTCAGCCGTTCGGATTACTCACTTGCCAACGAATGTGGTTGTGACGTGCCAAACGGAACGCTCACAAATTAAAAACCGTGAAAGAGCCATGAAAATGCTAAAGGCTAAGCTGTATCAGCGCAGAATTGAAGAACAGCAGGCTGAGCTGGATGAAATTCGCGGTGAACAAAAAGAAATCGGCTGGGGCAGCCAAATCCGGTCTTACGTATTCCATCCGTATTCCATGGTGAAAGACCATCGGACCAATACAGAAATGGGGAACGTTCAAGCGGTAATGGATGGAGACATTGATACATTTATTGATGCCTACCTGCGTTCTAAGCTATCATAAGCAGAAGAACACACCTGAGATACAGGTGTGTTTTTTTTCTGCATATCCTTGATTCCACTGCTGCTTTAGCATATTACCACTGTATTTGGGTGTTATTTACATCTAATCAGGGAAGGATTAAAATGCTATCGGAGAGCTTTGGAAGAAACGGAGGATATATGATGGATGTACGAAATAAAACATATCAAATGATAAGGGATTATGCATACATACTGATAGGAGCAGCGATTACAGGTGTGTCCTTTAATGTATTTTTGCTTCCAAACAAGATTGCTGCCGGTGGTGTAAGCGGAATTAGCACAATTTTGCAGTCATATGGTTTTGAAGCAGCGTATGTACAGTGGATTATTAATATTCCTTTATTTATTGCCGGTGTCATTTTACTCGGTGGAAAATTTGGACTTAAGACGCTTGCAGGGTCTGTTTTTTTGCCGCTTGTTGTCTATTTAACAAGAGATATTCAGCCAGCCACCCATCATGAGCTCCTGGCGGCGATTTTTGGCGGCGTAGGCATCGGTGTCGGAATTGGCATTGTGTACTTAGGGAAAGGCTCAACGGGAGGAACGGCCTTGGCTGCACAGATCATTCATAAGTACTCCGGTCTGTCATTGGGGACGTGTCTCGCCCTCATTGATGGATTGATTGTCGTTTCGGCTATGATTGTATTTAATATTGAGCAAGGCTTATATGCCATGCTAGGAGTCTTTGTCTCCAGCAAAACCATTGACGTCGTTCAAGTCGGCTTCAATCGTTCAAAAATGGCACTCATTATTACAAAGCAGGAGCAGGCTGTCAAGGAAGCCGTTCTACAGAAGATTGACAGAGGCGTGACGAAAATTTCTGCGGTCGGCGGATATACTGACGATGATCGCCCGATTTTAATGTGCGTGGTTGGGCAAGCGGAATTCACCAAATTGAAACAAATTGTTAAACAGATTGATGAGTCTGCGTTTGTGATTGTAGCAGACGCGAGCGAGGTGCTGGGCGAGGGTTTCAAACGTGCTTAAACGAGGTTATAATATGGAAGAGATCGTAAAGGAGTTGTGCTTCTCAACATGAAATCAAAGTTATCGATACTAATGCTTGTATTTGCGCTTTCTGCTCTATTGGCTGCCTGCGGTTCAAACGATGCAAAAGAGGAAAAGACAGACACCGGCAACAAGACTGAAGCATCGGCATCTGAAGGAGAAGAATTATATCAGCAAAGCTGCGTAGGCTGTCATGGCAAGGATTTAGAAGGTATGTCAGGGCCTAATCTCCAAGAGGTTGGGGGCAAATACGACGAAGACAAAATTGAAAGTATTATTAAAAATGGCCGCGGCAATATGCCGAAGGGGCTTGTAGATGATAAGGAAGCCGCCGTTATTGCCAAATGGCTGTCAGAAAAAAAGTAAGGTGAGAAAATCTTTGCCGCAGTGCAGGCAAGGATTTTTTTATGCCATGAGAATATGAATGAAAAGAAACTGTAATAGTATTATGTCTAAATTTGACGTATAATGAAGTGTGTTGAAAAATAAAACTTTCAGATTTTTCATCTTTTTACAAATGAATGGGTCATAAATTGTCGAATACATTCGAAGAGTATGACCGTGTGATAGATAAAATGATATAAAAGATTAGGTGATTTCATGATAGAGATAAAGGAAGTATATAAAGCCTATCCGAACGGCGTAAAAGCGCTCAATGGGATTTCTGTTACCATTCATCCCGGTGAGTTTGTTTATGTTGTCGGTCCGAGCGGAGCGGGTAAATCTACTTTTATTAAAATGATATACAGAGAAGAAAAACCGACAAAAGGACAAATTTTAATTAATCATAAAGATCTCGCCACAATTAAAGAAAAAGAGATTCCTTTCGTGCGCCGTAAAATAGGGGTTGTCTTCCAAGATTTTAAGCTTCTGCCTAAACTTACTGTTTTTGAAAATGTGGCTTTTGCCCTTGAAGTGATTGGAGAACAGCCATCTGTCATTAAGAAACGGGTACTTGAAGTGCTTGATCTCGTGCAGCTGAAGCATAAAGCAAGACAATTTCCTGATACGCTTTCAGGCGGGGAACAGCAGCGGGTATCTATTGCCAGATCAATTGTGAACAACCCTGATGTTGTCATTGCTGATGAGCCTACAGGAAACCTTGACCCGGATACGTCCTGGGAAGTGATGAAGACGCTGGAAGAAATCAATAACCGCGGGACAACAGTCGTGATGGCGACACATAACAAAGAAATCGTAAACACCATTAAGAAACGTGTCATTGCAATCGAAGATGGTATCATTGTGCGTGATGAGTCAAGAGGGGAGTATGGTTCTTATGATTAAAATTCTCGGGCGCCACTTGCGTGAGAGTTTTAAATCTCTCGGGAGAAACACATGGATGACGTTTGCATCCATTAGTGCTGTAACCGTTACGCTGATTTTAGTCGGCGTGTTTTTAGTGATTATGCTGAATTTGAATAACATGGCTTCGAATGCTGAAAAACAAGTCGAAATCAAAGTGTTGATTGATCTGACTGCAGATCAGAAGGCACAGGATAAGCTGCAGAACGATATTAAGGAACTGAAAGGCATTCAGAGTGTCACTTTTTCATCAAAAGAAAAAGAGCTTAACCAGCTGGTTGACAGTTTTGGTGACAGCGGAAAATCCCTGACGATGCAGGATCAGGAAAACCCGCTTAATGATGCGTTTGTCGTCAAAACGACAGATCCGCATGATACGCCGAATGTGGCCAAAAAGATTGAAAAAATGGATCATGTGTATAAAGTCACTTACGGAAAAGAAGAGGTCAGCCGTTTGTTTAAAGTGGTCGGCGTTTCCCGCAACATCGGAATTGCGTTAATTATCGGCTTGGTATTTACGGCGATGTTCTTAATTTCCAACACCATTAAAATTACGATTTTCGCAAGAAGAAAAGAAATTGAAATCATGAAGCTTGTCGGCGCGACGAACTGGTTTATCCGCTGGCCGTTTTTCCTTGAAGGATTACTGCTTGGCGTATTCGGTTCTGTGATTCCGATTGCACTGGTGCTGAGCACTTATCAATACGTCATCGGGTGGGTCGTTCCGAAGGTTCAAGGATCATTTGTTTCTCTTCTTCCTTATAATCCATTTGTATTCCAAATTTCGTTAGTGCTTGTTGCAATCGGCGCCGTAATTGGAGTATGGGGAAGTCTGACTTCCATTCGGAAGTTTTTGCGAGTATAAAGAGGAAAGAACGTCCCGTTTTCGGGGCGGTTCCAAGATGTTGACAGAATCCTAAAACGATTTAACGTTTTAGGATTTTGTCATTTTTTAGCATGATTAAAACCCCGAAGTCTAGGAGCAAACAAGCATTGGAGCCAGGGAATGCTGCGCAGATTTGTCGACACGTTGAAGCCGTCCTGCTCCCGGGACGGCTTTTCTTTTGCCTTCTTTTTCTTCTATGATTACATGAAATCTCCATCCTTTACATATACTATCTCTAGGTTTTGATAAAGACAGTCTGGCATACAGGAGGAGTAAAGGATGAAGCAAAAAATGATGGCTGTGATCGCAGCGGGTAGCATGCTGTTCGGAGGCGCCGGAGTATATGCGGGAATGAGCCTGCTTGAGATGACTAAGCCCCAGACTGCAGCAGTCCCTGCGACGGCACAAGCTGACTCTGAACGGGATAAGGCTATGGACAAAATCGAAAAAGCGTATGAGTTAATTTCCAATGAGTACGTAGAAAAAGTTGATAGAGAAAAGCTGCTCGAGGGAGCCATCCAGGGAATGCTGTCTACACTAAATGATCCTTATTCTGTCTACATGGACAAGCAGACGGCTAAGCAATTTTCTGATTCTCTTGATTCCTCATTTGAAGGCATCGGGGCCGAGGTTGGAATGGAAGACGGAAAAATTATTATTGTTTCCCCATTTAAGAAATCGCCAGCGGAGAAAGCCGGACTCAAGCCTAATGATGAAATCATCAGCATCAATGGAGAATCGATGGCCGGCAAGGATTTAAACCACGCTGTGTTAAAAATAAGAGGAAAGAAAGGATCCAGCGTTTCCATGAAGATTCAGCGGCCTGGGACGAAAAAGCAGCTGTCATTCCGGATCAAAAGAGCTGAGATTCCGCTCGAAACGGTTTTTGCTTCAGAGAAAAAAGTGCAGGGGCATTCTGTCGGATATATCGCCATCTCTACTTTTTCTGAGCATACCGCGGAGGATTTTGCAAAAGCGCTGGGGAATCTTGAGAAAAAGGGAATAGAAGGCCTCGTTATTGATGTACGCGGCAACCCGGGCGGATATCTTCAAAGTGTGGAAGAAATTCTTAAGCACTTCGTCACAAAGGACCAGCCTTATATTCAAATTGCTGAACGCAATGGAGATAAAAAGCGTTATTTTTCAACATTGGCCCATAAAAAAGCGTATCCTGTCAATGTGATCACGGATAAAGGGAGTGCCTCCGCATCAGAAATTCTTGCCGGCGCATTAAAAGAGGCAGGGCATTATGATGTTGTGGGTGATACGTCTTTTGGTAAGGGAACGGTTCAACAGGCTGTTCCGATGGGAGACGGCAGCAACATCAAATTGACGCTTTACAAGTGGCTCACGCCAAATGGGAATTGGATTCATAAGAAAGGAATTGAGCCGACCATTGCGATTAAGCAGCCTGATTATTTTTCCGCCGGGCCATTGCAGCTGAAAGAGCCGCTTAAAGTGGATATGAACAATGAAGACGTCAAGCATGCACAGGTATTATTAAAAGGTCTCAGCTTTGACCCGGGACGTGACGATGGCTATTTTAGCAAAGACATGAAAAAAGCAGTTATGGCTTTTCAGAATCAAAACAAGCTGGATAAAACGGGTGTAATTGACACTCGCACTGCAGAGGCATTAAATCAGCTGATAGAAAAGAAAAAATCCGATGAGAAAAATGACTTGCAGCTCCAAACAGCGATTAAATCATTACTTGTCAATTAAAGGAGATGGTGTTCCATCTCCTATTTCTTTTTGCTTAATGAAAAAATGAACCATAAGTCACATAAAAAATGAGTTTTTGACAAGAAATTTAAAAAACTTTCACAAATAAACATTTATAAAGGACTGTGCTTACCCGATATCAATATATGAGAGAGACTTTCTAACGAGATAATATGTATTTAAAATGAAACTTTTGCAAGTTGCCTAGTCTTTGTTTACTTCATACAATATAGGAAGGTTCTAAAAAGAACAGTAATCAGGTTTATGGCAGCTGAACGACAGGAATTAAAGAGTAACGTTAGCGAGAATGCTTGTTAGCACTCCAGTACTGCTGCTTATACTGGCCCGTGCTTATCTGTATAAAGAAAATGGGGGTTCACAATTGAAGAGGGCAAGTATTGTGCGTGAAAAAAAATATTATGAATTAGTTGAACAATTAAAAGACCGAACACAAGACGTAACATTTTCGGCTACAAAAGCACTAAGTCTTCTTATGCTGTTCAGCAGGTATTTGGTCAATTACACAAATGTTGAATCAGTAAATGATATCAATGAAGAATGTGCCAAACATTATTTTAATTACTTAATGAAAAACCATAAGCGATTAGGAATCAATCTGACGGATATAAAAAGGTCGATGCATCTGATCAGCGGGTTATTGGACGTGGATGTAAACCATTATTTAAAGGATTTTTCACTATCGAATGTCACGCTGTGGATGACCCAAGAGAGATAAACCCTCCCGAGGATATCCAAGCCACTTAATATTTGATAGAATATGAGTAACATGTTTGGCTTGAGGCGGTGAAAGATAGTGTCTGTTCAATGGGGAATTGAACTGTTAAAAAGTGCGGGCCTGTTCTTCTTGCACCCGCTTTTCTGGTTCTTTATCATCATAAGCCTGGCTTTCGGCTATGTAAGAATCAAACGGGAACGGAAAACCTTTCATACAAGAATAGCAGATATTTATGATGATCTTAAATTTACGTATACTAAGGGACTGATCCCTGGTCTCCTTTTGTCAGTTGTTTTAGGCGTACTCGGAATCTCAATTCCTCTCGGTTTACTTGCGATTATGGCCGTTATCACTGCAGCGGTAGCACTCACTCTTCGCGCAAACTGGATGTCTGCTGCATATATCGTCAGTGTAAGTATGCTGATAGGTTTTGGACTGCAAGTGTATCAGGCGGAGCCTTTTCTGGAGAGATTCCCGCAAGGATTTGCAGTCGTTTGGCCGGCTATGGGTGTGTTTTTAGGCTTGCTGATTATTATTGAAGGAGCGGTTGCTTATCGCTCAGCACATGTGAGAACATCACCGGCACTTGTCGTAAGCAGCCGCGGTTTGCCGATCGGACAGCAGCTGGCAAACCGGATATGGCTTTTGCCGCTGTTCCTTCTCGTACCCGGTAACGGATTAGAATCGAACCTCAGCTGGTGGCCTGTGTTTACTGTACCCGGTGGGTCATTCCATTTTCTATGGATTCCTTACTTTGTCGGATTCGGGCAAAGGGTGCAGGGGTCGCTGCCTGAAACGAGCATAAGGATCACAGCGAAACGCGTTTGTATTCTCGGCCTTGCCGTCACAGTTCTCGGTGCAGCGAGCTTACTGTGGACGCCGCTTGCGGGTGCAGCCGTTTGTGTGGCTGTTTTCGGACGTATTTTTCTGTCCATTAAGCAAAGGGTGAATGATAACGCGGCTCCTTTTTATTTCTCGAAACGTGATCAGGGCTTAATGGTGCTTGGGATTATACCAAACACACCGGCTGAGGATCTGGAATTGAAAATCGGGGAAATCATTACGAAAGTTAATGGCATCTCCGTTAAGAATGTTTCTGATTTTTATGAAGCGCTCCAGCATAACCGTGCCTATGTGAAGCTTGAAATTATCGGTTTAAACGGAGAAATTCGGTTTGATCAGCGAGCTTCTTATGAGGGAGAACATCATGAATTGGGTATCCTGTTCGTAAAGGATGACCGTGAAGACGAAGCAGCCGCTTTGTCCGGATCATAAAAGACAGCCCGGCACCGCGAGAAGATGTGGTGCCGGGCTGTTTTGTGTTATGCTGAGTTTTTTTTCATCTGTGCCGATTCATCAGATTTGATTCCTAATGAAACAAAAACGCCAATAATGGATACAGCAAAGAGAATCATAAATAGGGTGTGATAACCCGAAATCAGGCCGATTAAGGCTGATGAAATGATGCTTCCGAAATAACGGAAGGTCGAGAAAATCCCGGACGCCACTCCTGACATCCCAGGGTCTACTGTGGCGAGGGAAGACACCTGCATGCTGGTCAGGCCGACTCCGGACGCAAGCCCGCCCAGGATAAGAGAGAGCATGAGGAATAAGACAGAATGTGAGCTGCTCAACAGCAAAAATAATAGATTCGCTCCAGCCATCATGGCAAACGAAAGAAAAATAATTTTTTTTGCTCCCCATTTGTGATGGAGCTGGGCACCGACCCAGTTGCTGGCCGACATGAATATCGAAAATACAGAGAGCGCCATGCCGCTGTTAGACGTATTAAGCCCAAATTGGCTCGTCATGAATAACGGCATGATCAATAAGACGGCATACATCATCAGATTGCTTAATAAGACTGATAGATTGGCATTTGTAAAGGTTGAGTTTTTAAACAGTGTAAAATCAATGATTGGATGCTGTGTACGTTTTTCTCTTCTGAAAAAAAGCGGGACAAAAAGAAGGATCAATACACTGTATAGCGCATAGCCCCATGAAGCCACATTTTTCGTCAGCAGGATAATCGAAACGATGCTGCCTGCAAGCAAAAGAGAGCCGATAATATCCAGCGGCGCATCCAATTTATTTTCTTTATATTGAGGGAACATGGTTAATGCCGTAAATAAAGCAATGGCGAGAAATGGGATGTTGACCCAAAAAATCGAATGCCAGCTGAAGCTGTCAATCAGTATAGAGCCAATAAAAGGCCCGAGTGCTGCCCCAAGACCTGCCCCAAGTCCAAAAAATCCAAACACCTTCGGAAGGCGTTTTTCAGAAACAACGTGACGGATAATGGCAATGCTGTTTGGCGTAAGCAGTGCGCCGCCGACAGCCTGCAATGCCCGAAAGACAATCAACAGCAGCAGGCTCGGTGAGAGCGCGCAGCCTAAGGAAGCGACTAGAAAAAGGCCGACGCCCCATAAGTACATTGTTTTATTGCCGTACATGTCACCGAGTTTTCCGGCAATCGGCTGTGTGACTGCCATCACGATTAAATAAACGGTAACCACCCAAGTGATGCTGGCGATAGACTCGTTATACGTATGGGATATAGATGAGAGCGCGACCGCGATCATCGTGGAGTTAATGGGAACCAGGATGGCCCCTAATAATAGCGAGACGATCAGCGCCCATTCTTTTCTTGTACTCATTGTGATCCTCCTTTTTGTTATGCCAAGGAGTTCATCACGAAATTCCTTTGACAAATAGAGCTGTGCTATGCTCCAGCATTTTTTCCTGGGGCATTGAAATTACCCGGTCTCCTAAATGGAGACGGTGAATAAAATAACCGAAAATGATCGACATAAACACGTCGGCATGCTCCTCTTCATCTCCTGTCTGAACAATCCCTTTTTCGCCCATTGTTTTAAGATAATCAACCAATAGCTGTTTCATAGATTCTGGATATTCTGTTACGTGGTTGATGACATGTTGAAACATGGCCGGCTCACGAAAGCTGATTTTAATGATATCTTTTCTATGTTCCAGCTCCTCCAAGAGACAGGTTCCGATATGAAGCAGGTCTTTGTACAAATCGCCATTAGTTTGTTCCAGAATGCTGCTTCTGTTTGGAGAATGCTGAGAAAGCAAAGCCTCGACTAGTCCCTGTTTGTTTTTAAAATTCCTGAAAATCGTCGCTTCACTTACATTTGCTTTTTCTGCAATTTCTTTTGTAGTCGTAGCGCGATATCCTTTTTTGACGAGCAGCTGCATGGCAGCATCAAGAATTCTCTTATTTGTAGGTCTCAATACGTTTCACCTCACGAATATACTGGCAGGACAAGTATACACCTGCTCCGCTTGTATAAGAAAGAGGGAGGACGCATCAGGCCCGGCTGACAACCGTAATTTTGCCATTGCTTCCATCAACAGTGATGATGTCTCCGTCCCGAAGTCTTTCCGTTGCTGTACGTGTGCCGAGAACGGCGGGAATGCCGTACTCGCGGGCAATAATCGCAGCGTGTGACAAAATGCCGCCTGTGTCTGTAATAATTGCTTTTGCGTCTTGAAACAGGCTGGTCCATAGCGGTGTTGTCATTTTGCAAACGAGGACATCCCCAGGCTCGAATTGAGAAAATTCACTGGCGTCCCGAATGATTTTTACCGGACCTGTTGCAATGCCGCTTGATGCCGCAATACCAAAAATATGATGCTCCGTGTTTTTTTCATCCTCTATCACAGTGCCGACAATTTCCTCTGCAGCTTTGAGCTGTTCTTTTGTTGGAGTGCCGAGATAGGCAGGGGCTTGAGCAAGCTCATACTCGTGAAAGGTCTGTCTGCGTTTTTCAGCCTTTTCTTGCAGGGATACAGGGTGAAGAAGCGCGTTTTCCACTTCATCATCATATAAGAACCAAAGGTCTTCACGATTTTGTATGACACCGTTTTCCGCCAGCCATTCACCTATCTTTAGCAAAAAGACTCTCGCCTTGGCATCCAGCATGGCGTCAATATAAAAGTGGTGATCATCCTTTATATTTGCAGAATTCAGCGTCCATTGATAATAACGGTCAAATTCTTTACGCAAATCGGGGTCTTCTATGTTTTCCAAGAAGTCATTGTATAATTTCTCGCGTTTTTCTTTCGTTTTCTGAAATTCATTGTCAAAATGATAGCCATTGCGGACATAGTTTTGAATATTGGCAAGGGCATAATATGGGTTTTCTGCCCAGGTCTCTTGAATCAGATCATGGCTCTTTACAGATCGCCATCCGTATTCCTGTAAAAATTCATGGAGGTTCTTCAGGAAGTGTCTGCCCTCATCTGTTTGTTCCATTTTTTCCTGCAGGTGTTCCGGCTTGGTGTTTTCAAAAATGGACAGCAGATTCGGCTTCTCCTGAACTTCAACAGAAAATAGCCATAAGCGGCGGTCTGTTTCAAGTGATTTGTTCATTTTGCCTGTCAGCATTTCGTAAAAATGAGCGTTTTCGGATTCTCCTTGAATAAGCTGGTACATCGCTTGCAATTTGTTTGTTAGAAGAACTTGCGGAAAAACGATATTGAAGTGCTCCTCATAAGCCGTAAGATAAAAGGCCTTCAGTTTTTGAAAAGCATCCAGTGCACTTTCTGCGGTATGCTCAGTTTGTGAGAGCTGGTCAAGCGTTTTATAAAATGGGAGATATGTCTGATTGATGATGTCATACATACGCTCCGATAATATTGGGAAAAGCTCTTTGCCGCAGTTTTCAGAAGGCAGCTGCTGTCCGCCCTGGCTTTTGGAATAAATATGTCCGCGATAAAGTTTTACTTCTTCAACAACTACACCAATCGGGAACTTTTGCATGCTCCTCTTCAAGCCATACTCCAACGCAGGTACGATCAAGGATGAAAATAACGGGCTCACCGGGCCTTCAATATGTGACTCCATGTTGAGCCAGAAGTCATTCATATCATTGTCTGTTATCATGAAGCTGCGTTCTTCTTCTGCTGCTTTTTTGTCCTGATCAATGGTTGTAATCGGGCGGGCCTGCAGAAGGTATAATTGATGATCAGCGATTCCGAATTCTATATCGACTGGATATCCGTACAGGTCTTCGGTTTTTTTCGTGATTTCAGCCAGTTCAATTACTTGTTCATCTGCAAGGCAAAAACGGCTGCGCATATCTTCGCTCGTTTCTTTTTCGGTGATTCCTGCTGCTGCAGCCTCCATATAGATTTCCTTTGCACCTATTTCTTTCTGAATCTCAAACGAAGATTTATTGACTATAAATGTGTCTGGGGTGACACTTCCTGACACGACAGCCTCCCCCAAACCATAGCTGGCGCTGATTAACAGCTCCCTATCATCATGGGTAACAGGATTACGGCTAAAAATAACACCTGATACCTCTGAATGGATCAGGCCCTGAACGACAACTCCCATTAACGGCTCTGCGATGTGGTTATTCATTTTTTTCTTATAGCTGCTGACTCGGCCGGAGAAAAATGAGGCCCAGCACTCTTTCACTTTAGTTAGAAACTCTTCCTCTGTTTTAATATTTAAATAGGTTTCATATTGACCCGCGAATGAAGCGCCTTCTAAATCTTCCGAGGCAGATGAAGAACGCACGGCAACGGATCGGTATGATTCTCTCAGCTTGTAAAAGGAACTTGTCAGTTCATGTTTCAGTTCTTCAGAAAATGTTCCGGCGATGATCCCGCTTTCGATGTTTTCGCTAGTTTCATGGAGCTGGTTATCCTCCATAAAACGGGCAAGTGCATTCGTCTGAATAATAAACCCGTTCGGAACAGGAAGACCGTGTTTGGCCAATTTAATCAAGTTCATGCCTTTTGCTCCTGCAAGCTGGCTGGACTCTTCTGCTTGGCGAAATAATACAGAATACATATTTGAAACCCCTCTTTCCTTCATATTGTTTTTCTCTCTAGTCTTTTATGACGGAGCCTGTGTTCAAAAAAAATGATAGTAAACACTATCGTTCAATTGTAGGTATTTAGGAAAACGCTGTCAAACGCAGAAAGTCCTAAATAAAATGAATAGTTAAGTTAGTTAGATTATCATGAAAAATACGGCCGTACTGGTGCAGTGTGCCTATTTTTCTTTTATTCTCGGAATTTGGCAGCGGGCATGAATATGCAGCTGAGGTTTATGACTTCATAAAAAAATGCCGCTGATTGGAACAGTGGCAAAATGAAAGAGGTGCTTGTTGTGCTGTTATCGGCACCAAAATGCAAATACGGTGATTGATTTTGGCTGAAAAAGGGTATGTTGTAGAAAGAGGGAACGATTGCACGATTGTCCGATTCTTCATTTTTTACTATAATCAGATCAGATGAAGAATCCCTGAGGAGGGTTTTTGTTGATTACAAAAGCCGTTTTTGCAATGTTTTTCCCTTTTATGCTTGTTGTTCTTTTTACAAGAGTCACCTTTAATCATTATGTAGCGATTGCTCTAACTGCTGCATTGCTGTTTGCTTCTTATTTAAAAGGCTATACAGAAACGTATTTTATTGTAGGATTGGATGTTGTGTCTCTTGTGGCTGGCGGACTGTATATGGCCAAAAAAGCTGCTGAGAAAAAAGAAGAATAAATCGGACATAATGAATATAAAGACTGAATTCCTGCTTTTACGTTTTAAAAGCAGGTTTTTTATACACGAAAACAGCTGGAAATAAAAAACCACCGAACTTTAGTTCGTGTTTTTAGTGATTTTGCATTCCATTGTGTTACTATATCTATAGGAAGATTTCGTTAAAGAAACGGAGGCTTATTTTGTGAAAGATCGCTTTGAGTTAGTCTCGAAATATCAGCCCCAGGGAGATCAGCCGAAAGCCATTGAAAAACTTGTAAAAGGAATTCAGGAGGGCAAGAAGCACCAGACTCTGCTGGGAGCGACAGGAACGGGTAAAACATTTACGGTGTCCAATTTGATTAAAGAAGTCAATAAGCCGACGCTCGTAATTGCCCATAACAAAACCCTCGCCGGACAGCTTTACAGTGAGTTCAAGGAATTTTTCCCGAACAACGCTGTCGAGTATTTTGTCAGCTACTACGATTATTATCAGCCGGAGGCGTATGTGCCTCAAACGGATACGTTTATAGAGAAAGACGCAAGTATTAATGATGAAATAGATAAATTAAGACACTCCGCAACATCGTCTCTGTTTGAGCGGAGAGATGTCATTATTATTGCGAGTGTGTCTTGTATATATGGCCTCGGTTCGCCTGAAGAATACCGGGAAATGGTCGTGTCACTGCGACCTGAAATGGAAATTGAGCGCAACGAGCTGCTCAGAAAACTAGTAGACATCCAATATGCCCGCAACGATATCGACTTTCAGCGCGGTACATTTCGTGTGCGCGGAGATGTAGTGGAAATCTTCCCGGCATCCCGTGATGAACACTGTATCAGAGTTGAGTTTTTCGGTGATGAAATCGAACGGATTCGGGAAGTGGACGCCCTGACAGGAGAAATCCTCGGCGACCGTGATCATGTCGCGATTTTCCCTGCATCCCACTTCGTAACGCGGGCAGAGAAAATGGAGAAAGCGATTCAAAATATCGAGGAAGAGCTTGAGGAGCAGCTGAAGGTCATGCATGAAAACGGCAAGCTGCTTGAAGCGCAGCGTTTAGAACAGCGGACTAGATATGATCTTGAAATGATGCGGGAAATGGGTTTCTGCTCCGGCATTGAAAACTACTCAAGACATTTGACACTTCGGCCTCCGGGTTCAACACCGTATACGCTTCTTGATTATTTCCCTGACGATTTTATGATCGTGGTAGATGAGTCGCATGTGACGATTCCTCAGGTGCGCGGCATGTTTAATGGAGATCAGGCGCGGAAACAGGTGCTGGTGGATCACGGTTTCCGGCTTCCGTCAGCGCTTGATAACCGTCCGCTCCGTTTTGAAGAGTTTGAAAAGCATATGCACAATATCGTGTATGTATCAGCAACACCAGGCCAGTATGAGATTGAGCATACGGATGAAATGATCGAGCAGATCATCCGTCCGACAGGCCTTCTTGACCCGCTTATTGACGTGCGCCCGATCGAAGGCCAGATTGACGATTTGATCGGTGAAATTCAAGCAAGAATCGAGCGGGATGAACGGGTCCTCGTGACAACCTTGACGAAGAAAATGTCAGAGGATCTGACCGATTATTTAAAAGAAATCGGCATTAAAGTAAACTATCTGCATTCAGAGATTAAGACGCTTGAACGGATTGAAATCATCCGCGATCTGCGCCTTGGCAAGCATGATGTACTTGTCGGCATCAACCTGCTGAGGGAAGGGCTCGACATTCCCGAAGTATCTCTCGTTGCGATTTTGGATGCGGATAAGGAAGGCTTCCTACGGTCTGAGCGTTCTCTGATTCAGACCATCGGACGGGCAGCAAGGAACTCTGAAGGACGCGTCATTATGTACGCAGATAAAATGACGAAATCTATGGAAATTGCGATTAATGAGACAAAACGCCGCCGCGAGCAGCAGGAGCGGTTTAACGAAGAGCACGGCATTACGCCGAAAACGATCAATAAAGAAATTCGCGATGTCATTCGTGCCACAGTAGCAGCTGAAGATAAAGCGGAATACAAAACAAAAGCCGCGCCGAAGCTGTCGAAAATGACGAAGAAAGAACGCCAGAAAGTCGTTGAACAGATGGAACACGAAATGAAGGAAGCCGCCAAGGCGCTTGACTTTGAAAGAGCCGCGGAGCTTCGCGATTTACTTTTAGAGCTAAAAGCGGAAGGATGATGAACAAATGGCTATGGATCGGATAGAGGTGAAGGGAGCCAGGGCACATAACCTGAAAAATATCGATGTAACAATTCCAAGAGATCAGCTTGTCGTTATTACGGGTTTGTCCGGATCAGGCAAATCCTCCCTTGCCTTTGACACCATATATGCAGAAGGGCAGAGACGGTATGTCGAGTCGCTGTCTGCATATGCCCGCCAGTTTTTAGGGCAAATGGATAAGCCGGATGTCGATGCGATTGAGGGGCTTTCTCCTGCCATCAGCATCGATCAGAAAACAACGAGCCGCAATCCGAGGTCAACTGTCGGTACGGTTACTGAGATTTATGATTACCTGCGTCTTTTGTATGCGAGAGTAGGGAAGCCTCATTGTCCAGAGCACGGGATTGAGATTACATCGCAGACCATCGAACAAATGGTGGACAGAATTCTGGAATACCCGGAACGGACGAAGCTTCAGGTTCTGGCCCCGATTGTCTCAGGCCGAAAAGGCGCTCATGTCAAAGTGCTCGAACAGATCAGAAAACAAGGTTATGTCAGAGTCAGAATTGACGGCGAAATGGCTGAGCTTTCTGATGATATTGAATTAGAAAAGAATAAAAAACATTCGATTGAGGTTGTCATTGACCGAATTGTGGTGAAAGAAGGCGTAGCGGCCCGTCTGTCAGATTCATTGGAAACGGCGCTCCGTTTAGGTGAAGGACGGGTTATGATTGATGTCATCGGTGAGGAAGAGCTGATGTTTAGTGAGCATCATGCCTGCCCGCACTGCGGATTTTCAATCGGCGAGCTTGAGCCGCGGCTGTTTTCGTTCAACAGCCCGTTCGGAGCGTGTCCAACGTGTGACGGTCTCGGAATGAAGCTTGAAGTGGATGCCGATCTCGTCATCCCCAACCAAGAATTATCATTGAAAGAGAATGCAGTCGCCCCTTGGACACCGATCAGCTCACAATATTATCCTCAGCTACTTAATGCGGTCTGCACCCACTACGGAATTGATATGGAAGTGCCGGTAAAAGATCTGCCGAAGCATCAGCTGGATAAAGTGCTGTACGGCAGTGGAGACGACCTGATTTATTTCCGTTATGAAAATGATTTTGGGCAAATACGTGAAGGTGAAATTCAATTTGAAGGCGTATTGCGGAACATTGAAAGACGCTATAAGGAGACAAGCTCTGATTTCATCCGTGAGCAAATGGAGCAGTATATGTCTCAGAAGGCTTGTCCGACATGCAAAGGCTATCGATTAAAGAAAGAGGCGCTTGCCGTATTAATTGACGGCCGCCACATCGGCAAAATTACCGAGCTGTCTGTAGCTGACGCACTTGCTTTCTTCAAAAGCCTTACCCTTTCTGAGAAGGATATGCAGATTGCCAATTTGATCTTGCGTGAAATTGTGGAGCGTTTAAGCTTTCTGGACAAAGTCGGCCTTGATTACCTGACATTGAGCAGGGCAGCGGGAACATTGTCTGGGGGAGAGGCGCAGCGCATCAGACTGGCAACGCAAATCGGCTCGCGCTTATCCGGTGTCCTTTATATTTTAGATGAACCGTCTATCGGCCTGCATCAGCGTGATAACGACCGCTTAATCAGCGCACTGAAAAATATGAGAGACCTCGGGAACACGCTGATTGTTGTCGAACACGACGAGGATACGATGATGGCAGCCGATTATTTAATAGATATTGGACCAGGGGCCGGCATTCACGGCGGACAGGTGACGTCTGCGGGTACGCCGGAAGAAGTGATGGAAGATCCAAACTCATTAACGGGCAACTATTTATCAGGGAAAAAGTTCATCCCATTGCCTCCTGAAAGAAGAAAGCCGGACGGCCGATACATTGAAATTAAAGGCGCTTCAGAAAACAATCTGAAAAACGCGAATGCCAAGTTCCCGCTTGGAACGTTCACAGCGGTTACAGGAGTTTCAGGCTCTGGAAAGAGTACCCTCGTCAATGAAATTTTGCATAAGGCGCTGGCGCAAAAGCTTCATAAAGCGAAAGCGAAGCCCGGCAGCCATAAAGAGATTAAAGGCTTGGACCACCTAGACAAAGTCATTGATATTGATCAGGCGCCAATCGGAAGAACGCCGAGATCCAATCCAGCGACATACACCGGTGTGTTTGATGACATTCGTGACGTATTCGCGCAGACCAATGAAGCGAAGGTCCGAGGCTATAAAAAAGGCCGTTTCAGCTTTAACGTGAAGGGCGGGCGATGTGAAGCCTGTCGTGGAGACGGGATTATTAAAATTGAAATGCACTTCCTTCCTGATGTATATGTTCCGTGCGAGGTGTGTCACGGCAAACGTTACAACCGTGAAACGCTTGAAGTGACGTACAAAGGAAAAAATATCTCTGATGTGCTTGATATGACGGTTGAAGATGCTCTTTCTTTCTTTGAAAATATCCCGAAAATCAAGCGTAAGCTCCAAACCCTTTTTGACGTTGGCTTAGGTTATATTACGCTTGGCCAGCCGGCGACAACCTTGTCGGGCGGAGAAGCACAGCGTGTGAAGCTTGCATCAGAGCTGCACAAACGCTCAACTGGACGTACGCTCTACATTTTAGACGAACCAACGACAGGTTTGCACGTCGACGACATCGCCAGACTCCTTGTCGTGCTTCAGCGTTTGGTTGACAATGGAGATACAGTACTCGTCATTGAGCACAATCTTGATATCATTAAGACGGCGGATTACATTGTGGATCTGGGTCCAGAAGGCGGAGCCGGAGGCGGAACCATTGTCGCGTCAGGAACGCCTGAGGAAATTACTGAAGTGGAAGAATCGTATACAGGCCGTTATTTGAAGCCTGTTATGGAGCGTGACAAAAAACGAATGACATCGCTCTTGGAAGCGAAAGAAACGGCAACATCTTAATAATAAAGTTTTTCAGTCGAAGCTTGTCAGCGAGTCCGTGGTTGGGCTTAGCAGGCAAGCTTTCTTTATAGGTTAACGAGAAAAAAATAAATTTGCGATCATTTAGAAGCATTTTTTCATATGGGGCAATTTCTTTGGGGAAACGCCTAAATGTTTACAAAGTACTGCCGATATATGGGATGAAGGGTGCACAATGTATTCCATATTAAGCAAAAAAAACCTTTATATTAAGAATCTACATAACAGCTAGAAGCTTTACTGGAATTACGGTGCGCCAGAAATCGAAGAAAAGGAAGACTTTGATTTCAAACATATACACATGGAGGTATTTTACACATGAGAATTAACCACAATATCGCAGCACTTAACACACTGAACCGTTTGTCTTCAAACAACAATGCAGGCTCAAAAAACATGGAGAAGCTTTCTTCAGGTCTTCGTATTAACCGTGCGGGAGATGACGCAGCGGGTCTTGCGATCTCTGAAAAAATGAGAGGACAAATCAGAGGTCTTGAAATGGCTTCTAAAAACTCTCAAGATGGAATCTCTCTTATCCAAACAGCTGAGGGTGCATTAACTGAAACTCATGCCATCCTTCAACGTATGCGTGAACTTACTGTTCAAGCAGGAAACACAGGTACACAAGATGCTACTGACCTTCAAGCCATCCAAGACGAAATGGACTCTTTAATTGAAGAGATCGGTGGGCAAGACGGAAGTAAAGGTATTGCGGACCGTACGCAATTTAACGGTAAAAACCTGTTAGACGGTTCTTTTTCAGAAGCAAGCGGTAAAAAACTTACATTCCAAATTGGAGCGAATGGCGGACAGCAGTTAAGTGTAAACATTGAGAGCATGAAAGCTGAAGACTTAGGTTCAG
The DNA here is from genome assembly GCF_026796395.1 of Bacillus sp. T17B1. NCBI lineage: Bacteria > Bacillati > Bacillota > Bacilli > Caryophanales > Bacillaceae > Bacillus > Bacillus sp. T17B1. The sequence goes on along the minus strand of NZ_JALAYA010000008.1, from coordinate 123,815 downwards.
ACGCTATTAAAATCAAAGATATTAAAGTAACAGATTTCACAACTAATTCATTTGACGATCAACTTGCAGCTATCGATGCAGCAACGAATCAAGTATCTGCTCAACGTGCTAAACTTGGTGCGGTACAAAACCGCCTAGAGCACACAATCAATAACTTAAGCGCTTCTGGTGAAAACCTTACAGCAGCTGAGTCTCGCATCCGTGACGTTGACATGGCGAAAGAGATGAGCGAGTTCACAAAGAACAACATTCTTTCTCAAGCTTCTCAAGCGATGCTAGCACAAGCGAACCAACAGCCACAAAACGTACTTCAATTGTTACGTTAATTTCTGAATGGCTATCTTTCTTTCTGGTAGTCACAGCTTGCCGACAGAGTCCATTAGTTGGATATGCCGGCAGGCTTTTTTTGTTACAATCATTATGTGACAGCGGAAAATCATTTGTTTCTTTAAAATGAAAAAGGCAGGATATTGTCATCTAACCTTTAGCTTAGTTTCAGTTATAATGAATGCAACTTTTTCCGCAGTTACAAAGTCTTCTTGTACAGCTGCTTGCTTACGCTCATTAAATCTTGAACGATATGCGTGTTGCTGCTGTCGAGCAGTACTTTTATATATTGAATATCGTGAGAGATTGGAAAAGGTCCGTGGTGGATTTGTTCAAGCTCAGCGATCATTTCACGGTTCATTCTTTTTTGTTCACGAATCAGCTTTAAAACCGACTCTTGTGTTACTGTATAGTCACTGGGATCTTTCTCCATTGCTTGTCCAGCCTCCTTGATTGCCGTAAGCTTTTTACATATTGTAATCGGTACAGTCGGAAGATTCTACTTCTAAAACTTTTTAAAATCCAATTTCCGTAAATCGAAGCATGTCTAAAGAATGAATTTGAAACCCTGAAGAGGTTTTAAACGTATGAATAAGTAAAACGTCCCTGATCTTTTGTCATGGACAATTCACAATAGGAGTGTGGAATGAATTGAACCGTAATCAAGTTATTATTGCATCACTTTGTTATTTTAGTGTGTTCATTGCGCCAATCATTGTGCCGATTGTCGCTTATTTTGTTGTAGATGAGAAAGAAACAAAACGCCATGCGATACGTTCTCTTATTTCTCACATTGTTCCTTTTGCCGGCTGGCTGGTCCTTTTTATTGCTATTCTGGGTGGAGCCATTGCCATTGATGGAGACAGCCTGCTGCCTGTATTTGTGATCATTGGGGGAGCGGTTATTTATTTCTTAGTTGTTATTGGCATAATGATTTGGAATGTGATTCAGGGCATTAAGGTGCTTCGTGCAGCATAAGTAGACAATGGGGAGGAGATCGTAATGAAACAAGAAAAGGAACGTATCCTTAAGCTTGTTGAGGAAGGAAAGCTTACAGCACAAGAGGCGTTGACACTGATTGAAAAGCTTGACAGCGACTACAAGGAAAAAGAAGATAAAATCTCAGCGCTCTCAGTTCATGTACATGACGAGGAAGAGCCGTTTACAGCAGAAAAAAAAGAAAGCAGCAAGCCGTCTTTAGGAGCCAAGCTGTTTGACTGGATTGATTCGGCTGTGAAAAAGGTCAAGGAAGTTGACCTTGATTTGAACTTTGGCCATGCGTATGATGTTCAGCACATTTTTCAATTTAAAGATACTGACTTCTCCAGTGTTGAAATTCAAATTGCCAACGGCAGCGTGAATATCGTCCCTTGGGAAGACGAGGATATCAGAGCGGAATACCAGGCGAAGGTATATCGCGCTGACAGCCAGGATGCGGCAAGACATGCATTTCTTCAGCATATTGAATGTGAAATCAAAGGAAATAAGTTTTTTATCCGGACTGAGAAGAAAACAATGAAAACCAATGTGACTTTATATATTCCTCAAAAGGAGTATGATAAGATTCGGGTGAAGCTGTTTAATGGTCCGGTCAGAGGGGAACATTTACATGTAAAAGAGTTCTCTGCGAAAACGACAAACGGCGTGCTGTCGTTCTCGCATTTAACAGCCGAAAAAGCCACAGCTGAAACGGCCAACGGGCAAATTAAGCTTGCCAGCCACAGTTGCGGCACGCTAGAGGCGGAAACCATTAACGGATTGATCGATCTCCGTGGAAGAAGCGAATCCATTGACGTTCAAAGCTTTAACGGAAATATAGCGATTCACGTAACAGAATCGGACTGCCGCTCCATTTATACCAAAACAACGACTGGAAATGTGGAGCTTGCAATTCCGGACGATCTTGCAGTGAAGGCAGAGCTAAAAAGCAATCTTGGTTCACTGTCCCATGAATTAATGGATGTTGAGATGCTGAAAGAAAAAAATGATACCATTCAAAAAGAAATGTTGTTCACTTCAAATCAGGTACATGATCAAAGCATCACCGTCTTCTCAGAATCATTAACAGGCGCCATCAAACTAAAGTACTCACAGAGGTGATCAAATGAATAGGCTTTATCGTTCAGAGAAAAACAAGAAAATGGCCGGTGTTATCGGAGGTCTCGCGGAATATTTCAATTGGGATGCATCACTCCTTAGAGTTATCACTGTCATCTTAGCTGTTATGACAAGTGTTTTCCCTGTTTTGCTCATTTATATTATTTGGATTTTTATCGTCCCGTCAGAAAGGGATATGAAATGACATGGTAAAATGGGCAGTCAGCATTTTGGTAAATGCATTGTTATTAATCGTCATTGATGGATACATTGACTCCATCCATGTCAGCAGCATCGGGGCAGCGATTATCGCCAGCCTCATTTTATCGATCTTAAACGTGCTGATTAAACCGCTTTTGATTATTTTTACACTGCCGGTCACGATGGTGACGTTTGGCCTCTTCTTGTTTGTGATTAACGCCATCACCCTGATGATGACCGCGTCCATTATGGGTGACAGTTTTCAAATTGACGGATTCGGCACAGCGATATGGGCATCTGTTGTCCTGTCAGTGTTCCATTTGCTGATTCAAAAAGGCATTTTAGAGCCGCTGCGAAGGAAATAAAAAAAGCTGCCGTACAGAAGGCAGCTTTTTTACATGTGGTGTTTTTTTTGTTTCATGCGCTTCTGTGGCGGATACATTTGCGTCAGAAGGCAAGAGCTCAATGCGGCAAATACAAGGCCTAAGAGACCAAAGGACATCGCAGACGGCATCAGTGTGAGCAGATAGGCGGATATCATCGGGCCTGCCGCCATGCCTGTATATCTGATAAAGTTAAAAACTCCGATTGCGCTCCCTCTATTGTGTTCAAATTCATTGGTGATCATTGTGGAGTACAAGGGAGGGATGGCCCCCATCGAGATGCCAAACAGTGCCAGTGTGAGAGCCATGAGAATGAGAGAAACGGAATGTGTAATGGCGAACAACATGATACTGATTGCCGCAAACACATTGCTGCCGATAAACAAGGTGTTCAGCGAGACGTTTGCTTGTATTTTTTTAAATAGAAACGTACCGGCAATCGTGCTTAGCGCCAGTGGCAAATATAACAATCCTGCTATGCTCACATCAATATGATAGTGCTCCGTCAGCAATATCGGAAGGTAGACGATCACCGCAAAATAAATGAAAAAGAGGACAAAGCTTAAGGTCAAAATGACGTTTCCTGTTCGATTTGTAAATATTGATTTGTAATGAGCGAACACATAGCCTTTGGCTTGGTGCTTAGATCCAGCGGGAGAGTCCTTAGGAAAGATGATACTGTTTGTCACCAGCATAACGACAGAGATGGCTGTAAGCATCCAAAAGATCCCTTCGTATCCGGCTGCTCCGCCTACGAATCCCCCGAGAACGGGGGCGATAGCCGGCGCGGCGGACAGAAGCATTTGATACGTTCCCATTGCACTCCCGCGGTCACTGCCTGTAAACAGCTGTCCGATCGTTGTGGCAGCTATAAGAGGCAGTGCTGCAGATCCGGCAGCCTGTATCATTCTGAATACTAGAAACAAAGTAAAGTCAGTGGTCACCGCACAGCCGATGCTGGCAGCTGCCGTTGCCATAATTCCGGCAATCAAGACAAAACGCGCGCCTTTAAAATCGATGATGGTCCCTAATATAATTTGCATAATCGCTGTCACAATCATAAAAACTGAGACTGACAGGTTTACCATTGCTGTGGAAACATGGAACGATTCTTTAATAATCGGTATAATAGGTGAATAAATGTTTTGGCTTAAAGACGCAAAAAATGCGCTGAAGCAAACAATATATAAGATCAATACTGCCTTTGACTTCGTTTGAGCCATTGTGTACACCGCCTTTTTGTTTACTTTACAGGTTTGTCCGGAGTCTCGTTGGTTTGTTCTGCTTCAAGTGAAGACGTCAGCTTCTCTAAAAATTTCAATACAGCATGTTGCTCATCTTGTGAGAATGAGTCGAGGAATTGGTAAAAAGCCAGCTCCTTTTTTTTATGCAGTTTCTCATGCAAGTCAAAAATCCGTCTGCCTTTACGGGTTAATTTGAAATACACTTCTTTTTTGTTATCTGTCAGCTGATAGCTGTTAATGAATTCTTCCTTGATCAGTTTTGTGCTGATTTTCGTTACATTCGCCTTCGATAAGGTCATTTTTCTGGCAATTCCCGCATTGTTAATGGGTTCATGCTGGCCGATACAGTCAATGACATGAATGCTTGTCATGTTTTTAGGAACATCCATCACATCCTTTTCTGCGGCTTCCTTAAAAAACTGCTGAAGTGAAGTGTTCGCTTTTTGTTCATTAAGGTGCAGCAGTCTCACGTATATGTCGTATATCATCTGCTTTGTCAAATCAGACATAGGCTACCTTCTTTCTTAGGAAAAATAGTTTACTTGTGAACAATTTCATTTTATCTTTTCTTGTTTTCGTTGTCAATTACTGGTGTTTAAGCTTTGTTTTGTATTGTGTCATGCTGAATATGGTGGAAAGTGTGTAATATTTACATTTATTTTCAAAAAAATGGTGCGGGTTATAATAATTAATGTTTACTAGTAAACATTAATTATATTGTGCATTTTAAAAAATGAAAATAGAAGTTTGACTCTTAACATAATTCGCTTAGAAACTTTAAGTGCTGCCTGCCATTCGCCTTGTTCAGTTGTGCCAGTTGTTCCAACTCATTTTAGAGGCACATTTTGGCTGGTATGTATACCGGAAACAAAGTGAAGCTGGGTCAATGCCCATTCTTTTCTAAGGTGTTAGAGATGCTCTGAGGACATGTCGCGGGACGGTATCTGCCTGCACCTTTTGCATGAAATGTTTATCCCTTTTTAATGCGAATTGTTGTATAGCTTGAATTAATTCATCATGAATGCTGGTATCCATCAATTTGCCTCTCTGATTTAGTTGTTAACTGGTTAACTACCCTTGTTTTACTGGGTAATAGTGGAAGTTCAAGAGGCAGACGCTTTTTTTGTCCTTTATGCACAAAAATCAACTCATAAGCTCCACTATTCAGACACAAAATACATGAAAAGGGAGGTGTTTTGATGAGGAAATACACTGTTATCGCTTCTATATTCTTGTCTTTTCTTTCCGTTTTGTCTGGCGGCCATCATGAACCGAAAGCTATTCCTGTTATAAAACAGGAACCATTCCAAACGCCTCATTACATACCCTTGCTTGAAAATCCTCCTCAAATCGATGTGAAAGCTGAAATGAAAAACAATCTGATGATTGAGGCTCAAGTGCGTGACAATGAGTATCAAGCATTTTCTGCCTTTTTGTTCTATAAACAAAGTAATGAGCTGGGCTACAAAATGGTGCCGATGGATCCGACACCCGGAGCGGTCCGCAAGTTTTTCGCACAAATTCCGAAACGATTGATTTGGAACAGCGAGCTTGAGTATTACATTGTGGTTTCCAATGGGAAACAGCGGGTCGAGTCAGAGATGAAGAAACTAAAGCTCGAAGGATATCAGGCTGATCTTGCCCATATTCCGGAGCTTCTGATCACAGAGCTAGCGGTTGATACAAAGAACATTGGACGTGCAGACGGTTATGAATTTATTGAGATGTATAATACGACTGACAGAACGATTGATTTTAAAGATTATCACATCCGTTACCGCTACCCGAAAGAAGGGCCTGACTCCGATCTGATTTGGAGACCAGAAAAAAAGATCACGATTCCATCCGGTGAAACGTGTGTGGTTTGGCTGAAGCCTGCCGGACATCCAGAGTTGACGACGGAGGATTTCAATCGGTATTATCAGACACAATTAACGGAAGGGAAAAATCTTGCGGTGATTGAAGAGACAGAGGGCATGGCCAATACCAGACCGCGGGCAGTCGTGATATCGACGAATACAGGAAAAGATATTTCGGTTGCGCATTATCGCAAACATGCGCTGCGCCAGCTGTCGTCTGTGCTTTACAAGTATCCGCTGGACGGTACCGCAGAACTTCTCAATATTTCAATCGGAGAAAAGAATCCGTCCCCCGGAACCGTATTACAGGCGCAGGTGCCTAAGCAGAAACGAAAAATCAAGCTTGATAAAGAAAAACCAGTCATTGAGGATTTGACTGACCGCAAGCCTGTCCGTCCTGCTGAAAGCATTGAGCTGTGTGCTGACATACGAGATCACAGTCTTGTGAAAACGGCGGCTTTCTACTATCGGACAGATGAAAATAAACCGTTTAAGCGCATTCTCGCTGAAAAAGACCGCAACGACAATCTCTATCATTATATTGTGTATTCGCCTGAACTGATCGGGAAGGATCAGCTTGAGTATTACGTGACTGCAGGAGACGGGATCAATGAAGCAAGAACCCCGGTCAAAATGATTGATATTAAACAAACAAGCAAGTCGCACGGTTTGCGGATGAATATTGAAAACAGAGACACGCTGTCGGGAACTCAGTTTCTAAAAGCGACAACAGACGGGCGCATTGGCAGCATGAAGCTGTGGATTGACGGAAAAAAACAAGTGACAGAGCCCGCTATGGAAAAAGAAGTGTATTTTGCGTTCGATACGAGAAAAACAAATCTTTACTTTAAAAATGCGGTAACGATGGAAGGCAAAGTGTTAAAGGTGTTCGATGATACGACAAATAAATACCGCACCTATTCCGTTCCATTGCCGGAGACGCTGCTTCGTAAAGGGAAGCAGCTGCAGCATATTACGATACGGTCAGGCTCAAAGGTATCGCCGTTTGATACGGCTGAAAACCGTGATGATTTCTTAGTCAAAAACGCCCGCTTGGTATTATCAGATGGTACGGTAATCAGGGATCAGAGGGTTTCTCCTGAGAAGGAACTCTTTATTGGAGATAATCAGCGATCGAATAAAAGCTGGCAATTTCAATTCAATCTGCCTGACGGACTGTTTACGTCACAGCTGCTGGTATGGGATACATCAAAAATTTCTGAAGGCGTTCACCATATTCAGGCAAGCGACGGCAAGGAAAATGTAAGCTTGGTTGTGCGGGTGGATAATTCAGGGCCTCACATTGAGCCGAATATCACTGAGGGACAAACGTACAAAGGAAACCTCATCCTGCAGGCGGATATGTATGATAAATGGAGCAAAATTGAGGAAGCGGAGGCCTCTTTAGATGGTGAAAGCATTACACTCCCATACCATACGTCATCTTCTGAACTTTCGCCGGGAAAACATTCGCTAAAAGTGACAGCAACGGATCTAGCGGGCAATAAAACAGTTGTTGAGCGGACGTTTAAAACAGAACGAGAGCATCCAGATCAGCCGGAGGTCATAGACAGCGAAGCCGGCACGCATAGCGCTAAGCTCTCTGTGCGGGTGAAGGATCCGACGAATGATGCCATGGATGTCGCTTTTTATAGAGGGTTTCAATATACAGCGCGAAACAATGTGAAAATATTTAAGCATGCGTCACTGACTGAACCGCCGAAAAGCTTGGTGCCGGAAAGTGAGACCCCGTTTACGAATAGCGAATTAGAAAGGGTATCTGCTGCTGACGGAAAAACAGTTTCAACAGAAAAGAAGGAGCTTTTCCCTTACCATCGCTTTGAAGTGACGGTTGATCCGTCAATTGATGAGAATGACTTGGCGGAAGCAGTCTGGAAGGGAAGTTCTTTGCCGGGGAGAAAGGTGACAATGTATGTTTGGAATTATCGGACAAACGAGTGGCAGCCGGTTGACAGCTTTGTTGCAAAGAGTGACAAACCGTTTGCGCTGAAGGGGTCTGTGATCGCCTCCGATTTTTTGCGGAAGTCGAAGATGAATGTGATCGTACAGGATGAAATTCCTCCTGCGAAGGATATGTACACATTTATCTGGATGTCCGATACACAATATTACGCCAAAAGCTATCCGCATATTTTTGATAGACAAACTGAATGGATAAAGGATCGTCAAAAACAACTCAATATCAAATATGTGTTTCACACGGGTGATATTGTAGATGATTCTGCTGATATCAGACAGTGGAAAAACGCGAACCGGTCAATGTCCGTTTTGGATAAAAGAGGGATTCCTTACGGGGTGCTGGCCGGTAACCACGATGTCGGGCATAAGGACGGATCCTACAGGGCGTTTGGCAAATACTTTGGCAGTGATCGTTTTGATAAAAAATTGCATTTTGGCGGTTCCTATAAAAATAACCGCGGACATTACGACCTGATTTCAAGCAATGGCAATGATTATATCATGCTGTACATGGGGTGGGGCATTACCAATGAAGACATCGCGTGGATGAATCAGGTACTGAAGAAGCACCCTGACCGGATGGCTGTTTTAGCTTTTCATGAGTATTTGCTGGTTAGTGGAAACAGAAGCCCGATTGGAGAGAAAATATTTAAAAAAATCGTGAAGCCGAATCCAAATGTCGTGATGGTGTTAAGCGGACATTATCATAGTGCGATGAGAAAAACTGATGAGCTTGATGATGATGGTGATGGAAAACCGGATCGCCTCGTGCATCAAATGCTGGCCGATTATCAGGGGGGGCCAGAAGGCGGGCAAGGGTATTTGCGTTTGCTGCAATTTGACCAGGCGAATGATATGGTGCATGTGTCGACGTACTCTCCACATTTACAAGATAAAAACTATTATGATACTGATACCTATGGCAACAAGGATGAGTTTACCCTTTCGCTTGATTTGAAGCCGAGGATCAAAAAGGTGGAAACCGATTATTTTGAGTGTAATGTATATACCAATGAAGAGCTTGGAAAACGGGAGCAAGTGAAGAGCGGGGATACTGCTGAATTCCGCTGGGATCATCTTGAGCCGCATTCGGTTTATTATTGGTATATCTTTGTAGAAGACAGTTTTAACGGCAAAACGAAATCACCGATCTGGAAGTTCAAGACGAGAAAAGAAACATATCGTCCTGCGCCAGACCAGTTAGATTTTCGCCATGTCTCCAATCCTTAAAAAAGGTTGGAGATTTTTTTATGAAAGCCGATCCATATAATGGACAAATGTATAACGATCGCCTCTGTATACAGATTTGGCGTGTTCAAAAGCAGTTCCGTTCTGTAAATATGTTGTTCGTTTGATTAATAGGACAGGCGCCTCCTTTTGAATGCCGAGAATACTTGCTTCTTCAGATGTCGCAACGCTTGGTTCAAGCTCCTGTTTTGCACTGGAAATCGGTATGCTGTTATACCTTTCAATATGCTCGTAAATCGAAGACTGAAAATGCGATTCGTTTAATTCACCTGCAAGCTCAAACGGAATGTGCGATGATTCGATCGCCATCGGAATATCATTTGCCAGTCTCACCCGAGTGATTTTATGGATTGGGGAGGGGTGCCCGCAACCTAATATAGCGGCAAGCTCCTCCGTTGAATCAATAAGCTGGTAATCAATGAGCCTGCTGCCCGGTGTCATCCCGCGGCTTTTCATATCCTCGGTAAAGCTTGTCAGCCCTTGGAGTGCTTGTTCCATTCTTGGCTTGCTGACAAAGGTGCCCCTCCCTTTTAAGCGATAGAGAAAGCCTTCATTGACTAAATTAGAAAGAGCCTGGCGAACCGTCATCCGGCTAATCCCAAATTGTTCGGCATATTCACGCTCAGAGGGAAGAGGCATATCCGGCAGCAGCTCTCCGCTCTTCATTTGAGCTTTTAATTGTTCCATAATCTGATAATAAATCGGAATAGGTGATTGTTTATCGATCTTCATAAGTCAGCATGTTCCTTTCAAGGTCTTAATGTCGCTGCTTCACGATCAATCAAAACCGTTACATCGGAATGCAGGTGCAAAGCAGATGCAGGGAAATCTTCACTTATGTCTCCTTCTAACAGCTTTTTCACAGCTTCTGCCTTGCTTCTTCCGGAGATAAGCAGCAGAATGCGCTTGCTTGAGAGAATCGACTGGATTCCCATTGTGAGCGCTTGTTTAGGCACACTGTCTATTGAAGGAAAATATCTGGCATTCGCCTGCCGGGTTTGTTCATTTAAGGTCACAACGTGTGTTCGCGACTTGAAAGGCGTTCCCGGTTCGTTAAAGCCGATATGTCCATTTCGGCCGATGCCAAGAAGCTGAATGTCAGTGCCGCCGAGGGATTCGATTACTTGTTCATACCGTCTGCATTCGGCGTCCAGGTTGTCTGCATTACCATTCGGGATAAAATGCCGGCTTGGCTGGCTATCGATATGCTGAAAAAAACGATGATTCATATAGAAGTGATAGCTGTTCGGGTCATTGCTTGAAAGTCCGGCGTATTCATCCAAATTAACCGTGGTGACGTTTTGAAATGAGAGATTCTCAGTTTGGTGCAGGCGGATCAGCTCGCGATACGTGCCTTCCGGTGTGCCGCCTGTCGCTAAACCGAGAACGGCGTCAGGTTTTTCCTTGATTGTGTCTGCCACTATTCTGGCTGCTTGTTTGCTTAGCTCTTCATATGTTCGACATTCCATTACTTTCATATCTGGTCAGCCTCCTTGGATATAAATGCAATGTTTCCGCGGCAAATGGTGAGAATCACCTCGCAATCACTGCTGACAATGACAAGGTCCGCATCTTTTCCTTCTGTCACACTGCCTTTTCGGTCAAAGATGCCCAGCTGTTTGGCCGCGTTTGCAGAAGTTATATTAGCTATATCCGTCCAAGAACAGTTTGTAAACTCACGCATATGCCGTGCACCTTCGTTCATTTTGAGGATCGAACCGGCAAGTGTTCCGTCTGAAAGAAGAGCTGTTTCTCCTCTTACCGTCACACTTTGGCCGCCGAACTCATATACGCCGTCTTTCAGGCCTTTTGCCCTCATGGAATCGGTAATTAAAATGAGTCTGCTGCTGCCTTTTGCCAGAAAAGCTAGCTTTGCCGCTAAAGGGTGGGAGTGGATGCCGTCGGCGATAAGCTCTGTCACAAACCCATCATGGGCCAGCGCTGTTCCGATTACCCCGGGCTCTCGGTGATGAAACGGGCTCATCGCGTTGTAAAGATGGGTCATATGGCTCGCGCCTGCTTTCGCGGCCTCCGATAGTAATGCGGAGTCAGCATCTGAATGCCCCATCGACGCAATAATCGATTCGTCTTTCAAATAGCGGATCAGTTCAAAATGCCTGTCCTCTTCCGGCGCGAGAGTGACAATTTTGATCAGTCCGCCCGCCTCCTTCTGCCACTTTTTGAAAAGCGCAACATCCGAAGGCCTGATCCATTCCTTTGGCTGCGCCCCGGCTCTTTTAGGTGAAACAAAGGGGCCCTCTAAATGGATGCCGAGCAGTTCCGCGCCTAAAGAGGATTCCTCAGCTGCTTTCCAATCTCTTGTATTCACCAAAGCTTGAGAAATGTGCCCATGTTCCTGAGTAATCGTTGTTGCTAAAAAGCTCGTCGTGCCTTCTTCGGGCAGCCTTGACGACATGGTGTCAAGGGCTGAAAAGCTTGAATCCATTGTATCTGCGCCATAGCCGCCGTGAATATGAATGTCAATCATCCCGGGAAGCAAAACGGAATCTGCCGGTGCTTGAATCTCTTTTGAATAAGGCTCTTTAGGCCGTTCTGTTGAGACTGTGCTGATTTTTCCTTCGTTGATTCCGACATAACCATTTTGGATTACTTCATTTTCTGTCACGACCGCGATGCCTTTAATAAGAAGACTTTCTGCCATACATGATCCGCCTTTCTGGAATATGAATACATTTATTTTACTCCTTTTCAGACTAGTGATCTAGACCAGCTAAGGCATTTTCCAGTCTTTTATAAAATCTGTTTTAGGTTCAAGCGCGAAAGTGATAAAATGAAATTATTGTGAGCAAGCTCGGGGAAGCCCGGAACAGGAGGAACATATCGTGGCAAAGGTTCGCACAAAAGACGTAATGGAACAGTTCAATTTGGAATTAATCAGCGGAGAAGAAGGAGTTAACCGCCCGATTACAATGAGTGACTTATCTAGGCCAGGCATTGAAATTGCCGGTTATTTTACATATTACCCGAGAGAGCGCGTGCAGCTTCTCGGAAAAACAGAGCTTTCTTTCTTTGAACAGCTGCCGGAAGAGGATAAAAAGCAGCGAATGGATTCTCTGTGCACGGATGTAACACCAGCTATTATTCTTTCTAGAGATATGCCTATCCCGCAGGAGCTGATTGACGCTTCTGAGAAAAACGGCGTGCCTGTCCTCAGATCGCCGCTGAAAACGACAAGGCTGTCAAGCCGGCTGACCAACTTCCTTGAGAGCAGGCTTGCGCCAACCACAGCCATTCACGGTGTGCTTGTGGATATATACGGCGTCGGCGTACTGATCACAGGAAAGAGCGGCGTCGGAAAAAGTGAAACTGCGCTGGAGCTTGTGAAAAGGGGGCACCGTCTTGTTGCCGATGATTGCGTTGAAATTCGGCAGGAGGATCAGGATACCCTTGTCGGAAACGCTCCTGAATTAATTGAGCATCTCCTTGAAATCAGAGGGCTTGGCATTATCAACGTAATGACACTGTTTGGTGCCGGCGCGGTCAGAAGCAATAAACGAATTACGATTGTCATGAATCTTGAACTTTGGGAGCAGGGCAAGCAATACGACCGTCTCGGGCTTGAGGAAGAAACCATGAAAATCATTGATACAGAAATTACAAAACTGACGATTCCTGTCCGTCCGGGCCGAAATCTCGCAGTCATTATCGAAGTGGCAGCAATGAACTTCAGATTGAAGCGGATGGGGCTGAACGCCGCTGAGCAATTTACCAATAAGCTGGCGGATGTCATTGAGGACAGTGAACAAGACGAATAGGAGTTGGCGTTAAATGAATGAAGCGATAGAACCACTCAATCCGATAGCGTTTCAGCTAGGGCCGTTGGCTGTCCATTGGTACGGAATCATTATCGGTCTCGGCGCTTTGCTTGGGCTTTGGATTGCGATGAGGGAAAGTGAGAAACGGGGGCTGCAGAAAGATACGTTTATCGATCTTGTCTTGTTTGCCATTCCGATTGCGATTATTTGCGCACGAATTTATTACGTTGCATTTGAATGGGATTATTATGCGGCACATCCCGGAGAAATCATTAAGATTTGGAAGGGCGGCATTGCCATTCACGGCGGATTGATCGGCGCCATTTTAACAGGCTATGTATTTTCAAAAGTGAAAAACCTTTCGTTCTGGAAGCTTGCGGATATTGCCGCGCCAAGCATTTTACTCGGCCAGGCGATCGGCCGCTGGGGAAACTTCATGAATCAGGAAGCGCACGGTGAAGCAGTCAGAAGAGCCTTTTTAGAAAGCCTGCACCTGCCTGAATTTATCATCAATCAAATGTACATTGATGGACAATATTATCACCCTACCTTTTTATATGAATCACTATGGAGCTTAGTCGGCGTCATCATTTTGCTATTTTTGCGTAAAGCAAATTTGCGTAGAGGCGAGATGTTCTTGATCTATATCATTTGGTATTCAATTGGACGATACTTTATTGAAGGAATGCGGACTGACAGCCTTATGCTGACAGATGCTCTTCGCATCGCTCAGGTGATTTCAATCGTATTGATTGTTTTGGCTGTGGCTGCCATCATCTTCAGACGCGTTAAGGGATACTCGAAGGAGCGATACGCGGAGTAGACGTCAACAAAGGGGGATGAGGGATGAAGAAGATCTTTCTGGCCGGTCTTTCGGCGGGTCTTCAAACAACATGGACACTCGGTAAAGTCATTTTCCCGGTAACACTATTGGTCACTTTGCTTCAGCATACGCCTGTCATGGATTGGCTGATACGTCTCATCACACCGGTTATGGGCTTTTTCGGGCTTTCAGGTGAGGCAGCTATTCCGCTTGTATTGGGAAATATGCTGAATCTGTATGCCGGAATTGCCGGAATTTTGACATTGGATTTATCTGTGAAGGAAGTCTTTATTTTAGCTGTCATGCTTTCATTCTGTCATAACTTGATTGTCGAATCGACAGTTGCCGCGAAGGTCGGCATCAGAATTGGCGTTATTTTGGCGGTGCGTATCGGTTTGGCTGCTGTGTCAGCGATTGTCATCAACCTCATCTGGCACGGCGGACAGGAAACGGCACAGTACGGTTTTATCACCGCGAAGAGTGCGGCGCCTGACGGCTGGCTGGCAATGTTGGCCGAAGCTTTAACGAAAGCTGGACTTGGTGTTTTGCAGCTGGCGGCAATAGTGATCCCGCTAATGATCATCATTCAGTATTTAAGAGATTTAGGCTGGCTGCATCGGTTTTCGAGATGGCTGTCCCCGTTTACGCAGCTGCTCGGCATGAATAAGAATACATCCATGACGATGGTGGCGGGACTGACGATCGGTCTGGCCTATGGAGCGGGTGTCATGATCAAAGCTGTCGAGGATGACGGCGTGAGCAGACGGGATATGACATTGGCATTTATTTTTCTCGTTGCCTGCCACGCGGTCGTAGAAGATACACTTGTCTTTATTCCGCTCGGTATACCGGTCTGGCCTCTTCTTCTCATACGTGTCACCACCGCAGTGCTGCTGACAATGGCTATTGCGCATACATGGAAAAAATGGAAACCCTCAGCGGTTGGAAAGGAAGCAATATGAGTGACAAACAAATAACGACGATTCTGTTTGATTTAGACGGAACTCTTATTAATACGAATGAATTAATTATCGCGTCCTTTTTGCATACACTGGAGCATTATTATCCGAGCAAGTATAAACGAGAAGACGTTCTAGCGTTTATCGGGCCGTCCCTTTTTGACACATTCTCCTCCATGGACGCTGATAAATGCGATGATATGATCGCCATGTACAGAGCGTACAATCATGACATGCATGACACACTTGTGACTGAATATGAAACGGTGTATGAAACCCTGGATGCATTAAAAAAGGCCGGCTTTAAATTAGGGATTGTGACAACGAAATTAAGAGATACTGTCAATATGGGCCTCAAGCTGACTGGAATCGGCGAATTCTTTGAAACGGTCGTTACCCTTGATGATGTGACGATGGCAAAGCCTGATCCCGAGCCTGTGCTATTAGCGCTGAAACAGCTAGGAAGCGAGCCGGCGGAAGCCATTATGGTCGGAGATAATTACCATGATGTGCTGGCAGGGAAAAACGCCGGAACAAAAACGGCCGGAGTCGCATGGACGATTAAAGGGTCGGAAACACTGGCGAAGCATGAGCCAGATTATATGCTAGAGAAAATGAGTGATCTACTACAAATCGTTGGAGTGAAGTAATCTGTGAGAAAAACAGATCGTCATCCGGTCTCGGGGGCTAACTCACTATGGCATGTCTATCAAACGGTGCCTTTTTCAAAGGTTGTCAAAAATTTCATTGTCATTCAAATGGCGAGATATACACCGTTTATAGGGATGAAAAACTGGCTGTACCGTACATTTCTGCGGATGAAGGTTGGAAAGCAGACTTCCTTTGCCCTCATGGTGATGCCGGATATTATGTTTCCGGAAAAGATCTCAGTCGGAACAAATACAATCATCGGGTACAATACGACCATTTTGGCCCATGAGTATTTGATTCACGAATACCGGATCGGCAAAGTCCTGATCGGAGACGAAGTGATGATCGGTGCCAACACGACCATTCTGCCCGGTGTGGAAATAGGGGATGGTGCAGTTGTGTCCGCCGGAACACTTGTCCATAAAGATGTGCCTGCCGGGGCTTTTGTCGGCGGAAATCCGATGAGGATCATCTATACGAAGGAAGAAATGCAAGAAAGATTGAAAAAGCCCGCTGAATAAATATCAGCGGGCTTTTTTATTGTTAAAATTGAGTATTATTGTTTTCGTAAATATGCTGAACGCCAACCCATTTTTGGCCGACATTTGAGTAGCGTGTATTTGTCATTCGAACCGTGCTTGTTTTGCTGTCTGTCCGGAATATCGCTTCTTTCATATTCGTGATGGTGCACTTGTCAATGATCACATCGACGTGGAAGGTTGAACCGCCAAGCTGTCTAATGAACTTTCCGCCATTGTCCGCCGTGAAGTTTTTCACTGTGAATGTGCTGGCTTTATTGATTTGGAAAATTTTATCTGACGCTTTTTGGGCTGAGCCGCCGTCAATGGTCACTTTTCCTTCCTTCTTCACCGTTAACGCATCCTCGCCAACATCTTCCCACTTCACATTCTGAATGTTAACGTTACCATAAGTGTGCACGCCATCAGCAGCAGGTGTGCCGAGCACCACATTTTTTAGTGTTGCTCCATCCTCCACACGGAAAACAGGTTTCTGGTTCTCGGACTGGCTTCCGTCACCTAGTTCTTGCCCTGCTACAAACCGCTGTCCCTTCCCGTCATATGTTGTGTTTTTTGGTACGATAATTGTTTCGTGCACCACATTGTCAGCTGCAAAAGCAGTTGATGACTGAAACTGGCTGAAACCCATAACCAAACTGAACATAAATAGGATAGACACGATTTTTTTCAATGATAAATCCCCCCCGGATCGCTTTAATTTTTGCAAGAGAAGCTTCAGCGTCCTGCACCGGCTTCTCTCACATAGATCGGGGCAAGGCTGAATCTGCTTCAATCATAAAAACAGACAGCCTGAAAGTAAAGATAATTTTGGATGATAACTGGAAAATGAATCGATATTACCGATTGAAACAAAAAGCGTGAATATTGTCGTATTTGCTCAGGATAGAGCATACGTATTGTCAAAACGAACGGTTGTCAGCTGTTTATTTTTGAATCACAACGGCCTGGCTGCCCATCTGTTCCCACGCTTTTTCAAAGCTGGTTCTGTCGGTTTTTCTGTTTTTATATCCATACGGATCATTGAGATAGACATAGGTTTCATCATATCCCGTAACGGCGACGCTGTGTTCACTGTACGTAATATTAATGGTTCCGTTTGGTGTTTTCCAGGTCTGCATGTTGTCAACTGGCGTAAAGTTGGAGGTTGTAATGACCCAAACAGGATTGCCTTTTTCAAGCTGTTCATAAACAGCAGAAATGCTTTTTCCAGTCAGATCAGACACTTTGTCTCCGGCATAGGTTTTCGCCAGCTGATAGATTGGTCCATGGTAGACACCGAGACCCGGTCCATTCTCCATATCTCCGACAAATCCGTCATTCGGATCACCTTTTAATCCGCTGCTGTAAGTCAAAGGCACTGTGGCTATCTGGTTAGCCAGTGTGTTTTTTGTCACGTTGTATCCCGCGAAATTCAGCACCATCGCAAGGCTTGTTACTTCACAGCCGTTATAGAGCCGAGGCGCGTCCATCTGATTGTAAAGGACGACATCAAGTGGTTCTGCGTTTCCTTTCAGCTCCTTTTTGCTGTTCGCAGCTGTTTCTGATTCGTTCTCAGCCTCTTTTTTATCTTGATTGAAAAAAGGAATATCTATATCTTTTGCATATATTTTAAGCCCGAAAAAAATGACGCCTGAAAGAATGATCAGTACACATAGAGTTCGCAGTGTTTTCATCTTTATCTCCTTGTTCTCTATTTGATTTGTATTATAGCATGCCAAACATAAAGAATTTGAGATATTAAGTACCTTTAATCATTTATTCATGATTTTTTCATAATTTGGAGGAGGACATCCGAACTAAAAATATCCTGACTGAAGTTAAGCATTGATTTTCACTCTTTCATCTGCTAACATATTATCATATTAGCGAACTAAAGGATTCGGAATTTTCCTTCTAACAATGCAATGGAGGTGCTCGGGTTAATGTTTATGTTTGAGAAACCGCACGGTATGAGAGATACACTGCCCGGTTTATATGAAACGAAAAAAAAGGTGAGGCAATCGTTAACCGATTTGATAGATAAATGGGGATACCGATTTATGGAAACGCCGACATTGGAGTTTTACGATACCGTTGGCGTACAGTCAGCGATTGAAGAGCAGCAGCTGTTTAAGCTTCTTGATCAGGACGGCAATACGTTGGTGCTTCGCCCGGATATGACAGGACCGATTGCAAGGGTTGCGGCATCAAAACTTCTGAAACACGATCATCCTCTCAGGGTAGGCTATGCGGCAAATGTATTCAGGGCTCAGGAACGCGAAGGCGGACGTCCCGCCGAATTCGAG
This sequence comes from Bacillus sp. T17B1, assembly GCF_026796395.1. Lineage (NCBI taxonomy): Bacteria > Bacillati > Bacillota > Bacilli > Caryophanales > Bacillaceae > Bacillus > Bacillus sp. T17B1. The sequence continues at coordinate 105,443 of NZ_JALAYA010000008.1, read as the reverse complement.
CAGGTCGGAGTGGAATTAATTGGTGACGGCACGACGAGCGCGGATGCAGAGGTTATTGCATTAGTAATAGGCGCGTTAAAAAGCGCCGGACTTGCTTCCTTTAAAATTGCCATCGGACACGCTGGCATTGCGGATGCCCTGTTTGTTGACGTACTCGGAAACGTTGAACGCGCTGATGTGCTGCGGAGGTTTTTATTCGAGAAGAACTACGTCGGCTACAGAGAACATGTCAAGTCTCTCCCGCTTTCTTCCATTGATAAAAGCAGGCTGCTTGAGCTTCTTGAACTGCGGGGCGGCATAGAAGTTTGCGGACGTGCTGAGGAAATCGTCGATTCTGCACAAGGAAAAAGCGTGGTTGATGAGCTGAAGGCGCTGTGGGACATTCTTGAGGATTACGGATGTACGGAAAATGTGCGTCTTGATCTGAATATGGTCAGCCACATGAGCTATTACACAGGGATTTTATTTGAGGTGTACGCCCAGGATGTCGGCTTTGTCATTGGAAGCGGCGGCCGTTATAACAAGCTTCTGGGTCATTTTAATTCACCTGCACCTGCGACTGGCTTCGGGCTTCGGGTCGACCGGCTGATTGAAGCGCTTCATATGAAGGATAAACCTTGTAAGATTTACGCTGTTATTTTCAGCAAAGAGCAACGGGCGCAAGCCATCGCTTATGCGAATGAAGAACGTATGAAAGGGAATAAAGTGGTTCTTCAAGATTTATCAGGTATTGACAATATCGATCAGATGACAAAATCTTTTGCAAATGTCACCTATTTCATCGGTGCCAGAAAGGAAGAGCAAAATGGGTAAGTTACTCACAATGGCGATGCCAAAGGGCCGGATATTTGAAGAGGCGGCAGGGCTGCTGCGGCAGGCTGGCTACAAGCTCCCTGAGGAGTTTGAAGATTCGAGAAAACTGATCATCGATGTGCCGGAGGAAAATCTGCGTTTTATATTAGCTAAGCCGATGGACGTGACCACATATGTGGAGCATGGCGTGGCAGACGTCGGAATTGCTGGCAAGGATGTCATGCTGGAGGAGGAACGCGATGTATATGAAGTACTGGATTTGAAAATCAGCAAATGCCACTTGGCAGTAGCCGGGCTTCCGAATACAGACTGGAGCGGCGTGGCGCCAAGGATTGCGACAAAGTATCCGAATGTGGCTTCTAGTTATTTTAGAGAACAGGGAGAACAAGTCGAAATCATTAAGCTCAACGGTTCAATTGAGCTGGCACCGCTTATTGGGCTTGCAGACCGGATTGTGGACATCGTTTCCACTGGACAGACGCTGAAAGAAAACGGGCTTGTTGAAACAGAGCACATTTGCGACATTACTTCCCGATTTATCGTCAACCCGGTAAGCTATCGCATGAAAGACGATGTGATTGACGAAATGGCATCCCGCTTATCTCTCGTTGTGGAAGGAGAAACGGCAAAATGAAGATCAAAACCATCAGCGGCGCTGAACGGCTTTCTCTGAAGAGGTCTATAGATGCTGGCACGGAAGAGCAAAGAAAAACAGTCCGATCCATTATTGAAGATGTCAAAGCAAACGGTGATCAGGCGGTTCGGACCTATACGGCGAGATTTGACGGCATCGAAATAGACAGCCCGCTCGTCACAAAAGAAGAAATTGAGGAAGCATACACCTTACTGGATTCACAGCTGCTTCAGGTGATTAGGCAGGCCATCGAAAATATTAGAGAATATCATGAAAGACAGCTGCAATCCTCATGGTTTTATCACAGAAAGGACGGCACAATGCTGGGGCAGAAAGTGACAGCGCTTGATTCCGCCGGCGTATATGTGCCAGGGGGAACGGCTGCATATCCTTCATCTGTTTTGATGAATGTCATTCCGGCGCTGACAGCGGGTGTGGATAGAATCGTTCTTGTGACGCCTCCGGGAAGAGACGGTCAGCTGTCTCCAGGGGTTTTAGTCGCTGCAGCTGAGCTCGGCATAAAAGCTATTTACAAAATGGGCGGCGCTCAGGCGATTGCGGCGCTGGCGTACGGAACCGAGACCATTGAGCCGGTAGATAAAATCACAGGTCCGGGAAACATGTATGTTGCGCTTGCTAAACGAGAGGTGTTCGGCGATGTCGATATTGATATGATTGCCGGACCGAGTGAAATTGTCGTACTGGCTGATGAAACAGCGATTCCGAGCGAAATTGCAGCCGACCTGCTGTCACAGGCGGAACACGATAAGCTCAGCTCGTGTGTGCTTGTCACAAATTCCATGGTGCTGGCCGAGGCGGTTTCAGCTGAGGTGAACGAGCAGCTGAAAACCTTGCCGCGAAGAGAAATAGCGGGCGCTTCAGTGAGTGATTACGGTTGTATCTATGTGGCGGATACAATGGATGAAGCGATTGATACTGTCAATACGCTTGCACCGGAGCATTTAGAAATCATCACACAGTCTCCCGAAGCTTTGCTTGGCAGAATCAAACATGCGGGTGCCATTTTCTTAGGCAGATACAGCCCTGAGCCTGTTGGAGATTATTTTGCCGGACCGAATCACGTGCTTCCGACAAATGGGACAGCGAGATTTTCAAGTCCATTAAACGTAACGGATTTTCAAAAGAAATCGAGCATTATTTCTTACAGCCAATCAGCCTTTGAAGAACATGCCGATAGCATCGCGGCTTTTGCCAGACTTGAAGGATTAGAAGCCCATGCCAGATCAATCGAAGCGAGAGAACGGAGGAGTTCAAGATGAGAATAGCGGAACGCGCCAGAAAAACAAACGAAACAGATATTGAGCTGGCATTTACAATAGACGGCGAGGGACAAGCGGATATCAAAACAGACGTACCGTTTATGACGCACATGCTGGATTTATTCACGAAACACGGGCAATTCGATCTTTCGATTAACGCAAAGGGCGATGTTGATATAGATGATCACCACACGACCGAAGACATCGGCATCTGCTTAGGGCAGGCGCTGCTCGAAGCCTTGGGTGATAAAAAGGGAATCAAACGCTACGGATCGGCGTTTGTACCGATGGATGAGGCGCTTGCTCAAGTCGTCATAGATTTAAGCAATCGGCCGCACTTGGAAATGCGTGCGGACTTCCCTGCGGCTAAAGTCGGCACATTCGATACGGAGCTTGTACATGAATTTTTGTGGAAGCTGGCGCTTGAAGCACGGATGAATCTGCACGTTATCGTTCATTACGGAACAAACACCCACCACATCATTGAAGCTGTTTTTAAAGCGCTGGGGCGTGCGCTTGATGAAGCGACTACGATTGATCCGCGTGTTAAAGGGATACCATCAACGAAAGGGATGCTGTAAATGATCGGCGTGATAGATTACGGAATGGGCAATTTATACAGCGTCTCAAAGGCGCTTGAGCGTGTCGGCGTGCCGTATTTTGTTTCTGAAAAGCCGGAGGAGCTGAAAGAAGCTGATGCCTTCATTCTGCCGGGAGTCGGTTCATTTGGAGACGCGATGGACAATTTGCGCAACGCGAGGCTCGATCAATTGATTCACGATATGGTTTCAGAGGGAAGACTGCTTCTCGGGATCTGCCTCGGTATGCAGCTTTTATTTGATGAAAGCGGAGAAAACGGGATCGCGTCAGGCCTCGGGCTGTTAAAAGGGAAAGCAGTCAGGCTGAAAGCAGAAGATGAAAAAGGAAACAAGTTGAAGGTTCCGCATATGGGCTGGAATCGCCTTTCCTTTCATAACGAATCTCCGTTGCTGGCTGAAACAGAGGAAGGCTACGCTTATTTCGTGCATTCTTATTACATTGACGGGATAGAGGAGGACGCGCTTCTGGCAAGCGCTGATTATGGAGTGCGGGTGCCTGCAGTAGTCGGAAAAGGGAACGTCTTCGGTGCCCAATTTCATCCGGAAAAGAGCAGCTCGGTCGGAATGTCCATCTTAACCCAGTTTACAAAAATGGCAGCAGAACAGAAGGTGAAAAAATGAGTGCTTTTACATTATATCCGGCAATTGACATGAGAAACGGCAAATGTGTCCGTCTTGTCCAAGGAGATTATAATAAGGAAACGATATACGGCGATTCACCGTACGACATGGCTTCGTTATTTGCAAGAGAGGGTGCCGAATGGATCCATCTTGTTGATCTCGACGGGGCCAAAGAAGGAAAAAGAGTAAATGACCGCCATGTGATCGAGATTGCCCAAAAGCTGGACCTGAAAGTCGAGATCGGAGGCGGAATCCGTTCCGAAAGTGACGTCTATGAATACTTATCAGCAGGAGTCGATCGGGTAATCCTGGGAAGCTCGGCTGTTTCTAACCCTCCGTTTGTCAAAAAAATGCTGAAACAATATGGCGAGAACATTGCAATCGGATTGGATGCGAGGAACGGATTTGTTTCAACAGAGGGATGGCTGGAAACATCAAGCCTGAAGGCAGCTGAACTCGGTAAAGAGCTTGCCAATGAAGGAGCGGAAGTCTTTATTTTTACTGACATCGCGACAGACGGAATGCTGTCTGGCCCAAATATTGAAAGCACGGTCGAGCTTGCAAAGGAAACGGGAAAATCTGTGATTGCTTCCGGCGGCGTCAGCTCCGTCGAGGATCTCGAAGCCCTCGCCTGCTATCAGGCGGACGGCGTTTCTGGTGTGATTGTAGGAAAAGCGCTGTATACCAATCAGTTTACGCTGAGCGAGGCGCTTGAAAGGGTGAAGCGCAGATGATCACAAAACGGATTATTCCATGCCTTGATGTCAAAGAAGGACGCGTTGTCAAAGGAATACAATTTCTTGAATTAAAGGATGCCGGTGACCCAGTTGAGCTCGCAGAAGTGTACGATCAGGAAGGCGCGGATGAACTCATTTTTCTTGATATTTCAGCCTCGCATGAAGGACGCAAAACGATGGTTGACGTGGTAGAGCAGGTTGCCGCGAAGCTTGCGATCCCGTTTACAGTCGGCGGCGGCATTAATCAGCTCAGTGATATGAAAACGATTCTGCGTGCCGGAGCGGACAAAGTGTCGGTGAACACGGCAGCTGTTCTCCGCCCTGAGCTGATTACAGAAGGAGCCGAGTTTTTCGGTTCTCAATGCATCGTGCTTGCCATCGATGCCAAGTATGACCAGGAATCTGGCACATATAAGGTCTACACGCACGGCGGCAGAAAGAAAACAGATTGGGAAGTCACAGCATGGGCAAAAGAAGGCGTCAAACGGGGCGCAGGAGAAATATTGCTGACAAGCATGGATTCTGACGGTGAGAAAAAAGGCTTTGATCACAGGCTGACAAAGCTTGTTTCTGAAACTGTCCCCGTACCTGTTATCGCCTCGGGAGGAGCGGGAAACGCGCAGCATATGCTCGAGGCTTTTACAAAAGGAGAAGCCGACGCCGCGCTGGCCGCCTCTATTTTTCATTATAAAGAAACGTCGATTAAAGAAGTGAAATCATACTTGAAAGAGCACGGGGTGAATATGAGATGAAACAGGCAGATGAACTGCGTTTTAACGAGGATGGGTTAATTCCCGCTATCGTGCAGGATGCGGCAAGCAAAGAAGTGCTGACTCTTGCCTATATGAACAAGGAATCGTATGAAAAAACACTGGAAACGAAAGAAACATGGTTTTACAGCCGATCGCGCCAAGCGTTATGGCATAAAGGAGAAACCTCAGGGAACACGCAATCCGTTAAGGGCATCCGGTATGACTGCGACCAAGACGCTTTGATCGTGCTCGTAGAACCGTCCGGTCCGGCATGCCATACTGGCAGCTACAGCTGTTTTACAAAGGAACAAACAGAAGAACAGGCTGCAGGCCGATTTGACATCCTGAACGAGCTGGAGCGCGTGATCGGGGAACGCCAAGCGGAAATGCCTGAAGGAGCTTACACCACCTACCTTTTCCGTGAAGGCGTCGATAAGATTTTGAAAAAAGTCGGTGAAGAAGCATCCGAAGTGATTATTGCCGCGAAAAACCGAGACCACGAGGAACTCAAATGGGAAGCGGCGGACCTGCTGTATCACCTGCTTGTCCTGCTCAGAGAACAAGCGCTGCCGCTGGATGATGTGCTTGACGTATTGAAAAAACGCCATTCTGAATAGTAAGAGTAAAGAGCCGAATGATAACGGCTCTTTTGTTTTGTGAAAAAAGTAATAGGTATTTAGATGTTCATGAGGTGTTTTGCATGATTAGTTAATAAAAGGAGATCAAAACCAAGTCGGATCTCCTATTTATCCAAATTCCGCCATGTTGTAACATGGAAAAGGATAAATGAATCACTCATTAACCAGGTCAATAGAATTATTTTCAGAATAAAAATAGAATACTATTCTCACAAAACCCGTGGAGGTTCGTAATGAAAAAGATTATCTTTATTTGCTTCAGCTTATTACTGGCCCTGACAGGAGGATGCAGTATGAACGACAATGATAAAAACAGCACAAATGACAATAAAACAGAAGCCGTAAAACCAAAAGACTTGGATCCAAAAGACCTGCCGCAGGTTCCGGCGTTTCAGGATGAGAAAATGAGAGAGTACATGGTGTCAACGAAAGAAGAGGAGCCTGGGTATTATTTGCTGGAGTCTAAGTTGAAAGGATTTAGGATGTTGTTTCCGAAGGACGGGGAGTATCTTCCTGATTATTCTACATCAAATGGAAAGAATAGCGAATCGATAGGGTTTCAAAGCTATAATGAAAAATCAAATATACTTTTAGATGCACAAATTAGTTACTATAACAAATCTTCTTTTATTAATAATCCAGAGACAATGCTGCACCAAATTAGTAATGAGAATGGTTACAAAGGAGATTTTAAGAAAGAAAAAGCTGATGGGAAAACACTCTATACAGCATCAAAAAAAAGCACTTTTAAAAACAGTGATCGTAAATACAATTATTCCTTTCGTTATTTTGGATATATAAAATCTAGTGATGAAGAGTACTTGGGAATAGTATATTCTTTTATAGTTCGTTGTAAAAAAGATGATAAACCCTGTACCTTGAATGAAGATCAAGCAAGAGAAAGAACTGATACTCTAATTAATTCTATCACCTTTTTAGGAAATAAGAAGGAGGGTAGAGATGGACAATAAGAATGTTTTCGGAAATGAGAATGTAAAGCTCCGTTTAATTAACTTAGAGTATGCCTATAAAGAAAAGTTTGCATCGGACAATCTAGAAAAAGTAAAAAAAGCCAAGGAAGAGTTTATAGCTGAAGTACGGAGGATTTATAAAGAAGAAACAAACTCTGAACTTCCGAAAGAAATAGATATATATACTTCATATGAACTTATTCAAGAAAATAAGAACATAGATAAACAGATTAAAGATTCTGGTTATGATGGTACAGCAATTTATATAAAAGATAAGAATAATGATATAGAGCAGCTTCATATTATTTCTGAAGGGAGTGCTGATAACGCAGATTGGTCTTATAATTTCTTTGGTTTGTTTTTAGGTATTGATGATAACCAATACAGAGCTACCAGAGAGTTTATACAGATCTCAAAGAAAAAAGCAGGTAATTCCGAGGAATTGAGAACATTTGCGTTAGGACATTCTCTTGCCAATAATAACCAAGTATTAGCCCAGTTAATTGATGGAGAATTTGATGAAGTATATGGCGTAAATGGAGCGCAAATAAATATCGACCAACTATTATTAGCTGATAGAAAATTGGTGGATTTTCTATTGAACAAATATGAACTTAGTCGTCAAGAACTTAAAGAGCTCCCACGTGAGCAGCTAAAAAAAGCAATCACCAAATACTACAGTGACAAAGGCGTCACAGCAAACATCACCCAACGCATCTCCAAAGATGACCCGCTTTATGGCGTTAGCGGAAAGGCTGATTTTATTACATTTGGCGATGTAAAGATGAAAGATACAAACACGGATGTCAAAGGAATCAGAAGCATTATTGATAATATTCCCGATGAGGAAGTCCGCTCTATCCAAACCTTTTTGCGAAAGTATTCGGATGACTATAAAAAAGGTGGGCTAAACGGATTTGTCTTGGCTTCAACCGGTATAGATGCAGAGCTTGTCGGCAGTATATTTAGTGCTGATGGAAATATGGAGAAAGGGAAAATAGTGAAAGACCGATTTGGTGATATACAGGTAATGGTTAAGAATATCGGGGAAAAAATGCCGGCCTTTATCAAATTCTTTCATACTATCTTGAATAATAGCGGGACATTTGTGGATCAGCTTAAAGAGAATGGTTATATTGATGAGACACAAAAGAAGAGTATTAAAAAACAGTTGAAAATTGTTAATAATAAGATAGGCGATATAGAAATTCAATATCAACAGTTAAAATACGCACTTTCTACTAATAATGTAGTTACAATTGTTTATTATGTCTGTGAGTTAGTAGGGAGTGTTAAAGAATTAAAGGCTGCACTAGAAACACTCGACACAGAAACAAAAGACGCATTAAAGCTCATCGTCGACGGCCACAGCATCGTTCAAATGCTGAACGCATTATCAAAGGAAAAAGGCTTTAGCTATAAAGGCTCCGATATTTACTTTTCAGGAAAGAGCGGATCGGGAGAAACGATTCAAGTCAATCTCTCATCAGCCGTCAGAATCTATCAAAACGGTATGAAGATCGTTGAAGATATGGAAGATGCGATTTCTAAGTACCAGAAGGTTTACAGTCAGGAAATTGATGAAGACTTCGCAGACAAAAAACAGGCGATCATCACGGCTATTCATCATATGGAAGAAAATCCTTCGCATTATGCCTTCGATCTTCAATTCCGGCTTGCAGCCAGTTACAATCACACATTCGATAAATTGGAGAAAATCTCAGTTCATGAATCGTTCCACACAGGTGCGCTCCCTGCTAATGATGGAATTGTTGCTGAATTAAAAAAACAGGCAACAGAAAAAAAAGATTTCATCAAAAACATCCGCGAGAGTATTGAAAAGCTGTTTGAAAAAGAAGAAATGATTTCCCAGTTATTTGATTTTCAGCCTTAGGAGGAATATGAAGAGTGACTTCCATATTTTCAGAAAGTGAAACAGAAATTGTATCAACCACCTATATGTTTCTTACCCAAGACGAAATGAAGGGGAAAGCATGCAGCCTCAATAAACCGATCAACGACATTCTCAGCCTGACAAAGAAATTTGAGTCTTCGCTAAAAGAGGAAATCAAAGGAAAAAAAGGGTTGATTGTCAAAAAAATAAAAGAAGAGCTTGAATCAAAAAGCGAAAAACGCAAGGCTGCACTTCAAATGATAAAAGAAGAACATACTGCAAAAGTTGACCGGTACAAAATGATGATTGAAGACCTGCGAAAGCAGGATGTGACATTGACTTACAGAAAAAAGAAGCCTGTTCAAGATGTCTAGTATAAAAAATCTCCTATTCAAACAGTGAGTAGGAGATTTTTATTTTTATCACGGCAAAAATATACTGAAAAAGTCTCTCTCCATTGATATGATTGAGAAAGAGTAAAAATCATCCTTTTGCTATGCCATTTCACCTTTCTGAACGCTGAAACAGGAGGAAACATATATGCCAACCAAGCAACAAAAATCTAAAAGTAAATTGAAACCCTTTTTTGCATTAGTAAAGAAGACCAATCCTTCTTATGGAAAGCTTGCCTTTGCGCTGGCCCTCAGTATTGTGACCACACTGGTCAGCCTGCTGATTCCATTATTAACGAAGCAGCTTGTCGACGGATTTTCCATGTCAAATCTGTCAGGCATGCAAATCGGGCTGATCGCGCTAGTTTTTTTCGTTCAGGCCGGTTTAAGCGCTTATGCCACCTATGCACTTAACTATAATGGGCAAAAAATTATCTCCGGACTGCGGGATTTATTATGGAAGAAATTAATTAAGCTTCCTGTCTCATATTTCGATACAAACGCTTCCGGAGAAACAGTCAGCCGTGTAACGAATGATACGATGGTGGTCAAAGAACTGATTACAACCCATATCAGCGGATTTATTACAGGGATCATTTCTGTTATTGGATCACTGACAATCTTGTTTATTATGAATTGGAAGCTGACACTGCTAGTGTTAGTTGTCGTTCCGCTGGCAGCTCTTATTTTAATACCGATTGGCCGGAAGATGTTCTCCATTTCACGGGAAACGCAAGATGAAACAGCCCGTTTCACTGGACTGCTGAACCAAATTCTTCCGGAAATCAGACTCGTCAAGGCTTCAAATGCGGAGGATGTCGAATATGGGCGCGGGAAGATGGGGATTTCTTCATTATTTAAACTTGGCGTGCGTGAAGCAAAGGTTCAGTCGCTTGTCGGCCCGCTCATCTCACTCGTGTTAATGGCGGCGCTTGTGGCAGTTATCGGATACGGCGGCATGCAGGTGTCATCAGGTGAGCTTACCGCCGGAGCGCTCGTGGCTTTTATTTTATATTTGTTTCAAATTATTATGCCGATGGGCCAGATTACCACGTTCTTCACACAACTCCAAAAATCAATCGGTGCAACAGAACGAATGATTGAGATTTTAGCTGAGGAAGAGGAAGATACAGTCACAGGAAAACAAATCGAAAACGCGCATTTGCCTATTCAGCTTGATCGTGTGTCTTTTGGATATAAGCCTGATCAGCTGATCTTGAAAGAGATCAGCGCCGTCATTGAAGCAGGGAAAGTCACAGCGATTGTCGGCCCGAGCGGCGGTGGGAAAACGACACTGTTTAAGCTGCTGGAGCGTTTCTATACTCCGACTGCAGGGACCATCCGGCTGGGGGACGATCCAGTTGATACTTACTCGCTTGAATCGTGGCGGGAGCACATTGGGTATGTATCGCAGGAAAGCCCGTTAATGGCAGGAACAATCAGAGAAAATATTTGCTACGGGTTAGAACGTGATGTTACGGATGCCGAGATCGAAAAAGCCGCGGAGATGGCATATGCGCTCAATTTTATAAAGGAACTGCCGAATCAGCTTGATACAGAGGTGGGCGAACGCGGCATTATGCTGTCAGGAGGACAAAGACAGAGAATCGCAATTGCGAGAGCGCTTCTTCGAGATCCGAGCATTCTTATGCTCGATGAAGCCACCTCAAGCCTCGACAGCCAGTCTGAAAGATCAGTTCAGCAGGCGCTGGAGGTGCTGATGGAGGGCCGCACAACGATTGTCATCGCCCACCGCTTATCTACTGTTGTAGACGCGGACCAGCTTTTGTTTGTTGAAAAAGGAGAAATTACCGGACGTGGTACACATCACGAATTAATGGCTTCCCATGATCTTTATAGGGATTTTGCTGAACAACAGCTGAAAATGAACGCGGATTTAGAAAACAAAGCCGGGTAAATCTTGGTCGAATCAGCCAGTAAAAAGCGGAGGGATTTTCCCAATCCTTCCTTTTGAACTATTGAGGGGCTTATGATTTATGGTATACTACTGACGGTAATATTGTATAAAACGGAGGGTAGTTGTGGGAAAACACACTTCTGAACATAAAAATCACGCACAAATTGTCCAGCTGCTTCAAGATGGACAATATTTTTTTCATAAAGGCTTGAAAGCGTATAAAGAGCGCAATTTGAAGCGGGCAAGCAAACTGATTCAGCGCGCGGTTCATTTGGAGCCGGATGATTCTGAGATGCTATCGCAGCTTGCGGTCATTTATTCAGAAATGGGCCAGTATCAAGAGTCGAACGATCTTCTTGATTATATCATGGCAAATCTGGAGGACGAAATGCCGGAGTGCCATTACTTTAAAGCGAATAACTTTGCCCATCTGGGACTCTTTCAAGAAGCTTATAAAGAAGCGGCCGCTTATTCAGATGCGGATCCGGACGGTGAATTCGCCGAGGAAAACGATAGTCTGCTTGAATTGCTCGATTTAGGAGACGGCGGCTTTGAGGATTCGTTGTATGATCAGGATGAACTGCTGATGAAACAGGATCGGGCAAAGTCATTGCTGGAAAGCGGCCAGCTTGCTGAAGCGGTTGCGGCGCTTGAGGAAATCACAGCAGAATATCCAGAGCTTTGGTCAGCATACAACAATCTGGCGCTTGCCTACTTCTATTCAGGCAACATCGTAAAAGCGAAGCAAACTGCTTATCAAGTGCTCCGTCATAATGAAGGAAATCTTCACGCTTTATGCAATCTTCTCGTTTTCTACTATTATGAAAGAGAAGACGAAAAAGTGGCGGAATTGAGTGACCAGATTTCTAATGTATATCCGATGCTATTGGAACAGCGCTATAAACTGGGAGCCACTTTGGCGCTTGTCGGCCGTTACGAGATCGGATATAAATGGCTCAAATCATTATATAAAACCAGCTTTGAAGGTGACGATACATTCTTTTACTGGCTCTCGTGCTCCGCTTATTTTACGGGACATACTGAATTTGCCGAGACGATTTGGAGAAAAGTCGAGTCGCAATATCCCGGTGAAGACCGCCCTGCTCCATGGATTGAGCGGAGGGAAGCTCTTCCTTCATCCGTGGAACAGCGTCTCGCTGCCTATTATATCAGCAGCACAAAGGGAGAAACGGAGCATCTTGAAGCGGTGATACGCTCGAAGAGAATTACCGCTCCATTCGAAAATCATTTTGTTAAGCTGCTTTTGAATGGAGATTCCGCGGCGGCTGACGTTTCAGAGGATGCACGTTTCGCCTATCAAACCGTCAAATTACTGGAGCAAGCTGAACAAGAAGAGATGAAAACAGAAGTCATGAGCTGCTGGGTGTTCCATGTCATCCAGCAAATCCGTGCAGCTGCTCCTTTGAAGAATGAGAGAGGCTTGGCAGCGGCGATCTGTTATATTTGGAAAGAAGCCCACGGCAAGCATGACACGAAAAAAGACACAGCGGCCCGATTTGGCATCTCTCCGGCAACTTTGACGAAATATGTGAAATATATTGATGATATTCTAGAATAGAATATTTTGAAGAGTCGATTATACAAATCGACTCTTTTTTGTTTGATAGATTATATTAAGAAAATAATATCGACAGTTTTTTTACTCGTTTAAGAAAAATGACAAATGATGTGCGACTTGACATCTGTTTGAAACACAAATGTAATAAAATTTATCGCTAATTTGTCGAAACTTGATGGTATAATGATTCTCGTACATAAGGAATTAGTGTTTTTTACATATGATGTGAAATAAACGCTATACAACCAGAATAAGAGATGCGCAGAATAATTAACCATAAACGACCATCATTCCTCGTAGAGTATGAGGAACGAAACTTGATGTTCAAAATACAATTCCAAATGAGAACAGGTTCACAGTAAAAGGGAGGATATAAAAAGTGAGAAAGAGTTTATTGACACTTGGTTTGGCTTCCGTCATCGGGACAAGCAGTTTTTTGATCCCATTTACAAGTAAAACTGCATCGGCGGAAACATTAGATGAAAAGAAACAAAAAATCGAAAGCAAGCAATCTGAGGTTGCTTCCAGCATTGAAGCAAAGGAAAAAGAATTAACTGAGCTTCAGGAAAACCAATCAAAGATTGAAAAAGAACTGAAAGACATTAACGCTAAGGCGCTTGATACAAGCAACAAGATCGAAGATAAAAAAGAAGAAAACGATAAAACAAAAGAAGAAATCAAAAAGCTGAAAAAAGAGATTAAAGAGACAGAAGCCCGCATTGAAAAACGCAATGAAATCCTGAAAAAACGCGTTCGTTCTTTACAGGAAAGCGGCGGATCTCAAGGGTACATAGATGTCCTTTTAGGATCAACAAGCTTTGGTGATTTTATCTCTCGCGCCACTGCGGTTTCATCTATTGTTGATGCAGACAAAGATTTAATCAAGCAGCAAGAGCAGGATAAAGCGAAGCTTGAAGATTCTGAAGCGGATTTGAATAAGAAGCTGAAAGAAGTTCAAGCTGCATTGGCTAAATTAGAAACAATGCAAAAAGACCTTGATAAACAGCTTGATGAAAAAGACAAGCTTTTCGACGAAGCAAAAGCAAGCCAGAAGAAAACGGCTGCCGCGATTTCTGAATTAAGATCAGAAGCGTCTGAGCTTGCAAACCAAAAAGCAGATACTGAAGCTGAACAAGCACGCATCAAAAAAGAACAAGAAGCTGCGGCTGCTTTGATCAAAAAGCAGGAAGAAGCCCAAAAAGCATCTGATGAGACACAAACTGCTACAACTGAAACAGCGACAGCAAGCTCATCTCATGATGATTCTTCAAACAATTCTTCTAAGAGTTCATCAAACAGCTCGTCTAACAGCTCATCTTCTAAGAAGAGCAACAGTTCAAACAGCAATTCAGGCGGCACTGTTATCAGCAACTCAGGCGGAATTGAAGGTGCGATCAGCGTTGGTTCGAGCATTGTAGGACAATCTCCGTACCAATTTGGCGGCGGACGCACTCAGTCTGATATCAACAACCGTATTTTTGACTGCTCATCATTCGTACGCTGGGCATACGCTTCTGCAGGTGTCAACCTTGGACCTGTCGGCGGAACAACAACTGACACTTTGATCAATAAAGGAAGAGCTGTCAGCGCGTCTGAAATGAAGCGAGGAGACTTAGTTTTCTTTGACACATACAAAACAAACGGTCACGTTGGAATTTATTTAGGAAATGGAACATTCCTTAACGACAATTCTTCACATGGTGTCTCAATTGATTCTATGAGTAACCCTTACTGGAAAAAATATTTCAATGGCAATGTAAGACGTGTTGTTCAATAATAAATAAGACAAGGGCCTTCTTTAACAGAAGGCTCTTTCTTTATTAATACATATACCCTTTTAAAAAACATTTAATCATGATCAGAAAAAAATGAGCAAAAAAATAGCGTATCACCCTGAGATTTTATAGGATATGGGTAAGGTATACGTTAGATGGGGACTCTTATCATATAAAGAAGCGCCCCAACTTGAAAAAGACGTGTTAAGGAGTGGATAGTGTGTCAGAAGAAAAAGTATATGACGTGATTATTATCGGCGCGGGTCCTGCTGGGATGACGGCCGCTGTATACACATCAAGAGCAAATTTATCGACATTAATGATTGAAAGAGGTATTCCAGGCGGGCAAATGGCCAATACGGAAGATGTAGAAAACTATCCTGGATTCGAAAGCATCCTTGGGCCTGAGCTTTCCAATAAAATGTTCGAACACGCGAAAAAATTTGGTGCTGAATATGCTTATGGCGATATTAAAGAAGTTGTTGACGGCAAAGAGTACAAAGTGGTTAAAGCTGGTTCAAAAGAATACAAAGCACGTGCAGTCATCATTGCCGCAGGTGCGGAGTATAAGAAAATCGGCGTGCCTGGCGAAAAAGAATTGGGCGGCCGCGGTGTATCTTATTGTGCGGTATGTGACGGTGCTTTCTTTAAAGGCAAAGAGCTTGTCGTTGTCGGCGGCGGTGATTCCGCAGTTGAAGAAGGCGTGTACCTAACTCGTTTTGCTTCAAAAGTAACGATCGTTCACAGACGTGACAAACTCCGTGCGCAAAGCATTCTTCAAGCGAGAGCATTTGATAATGAAAAAGTTGACTTCCTATGGAACAAAACGGTGAAGGAAATTCATGAGGAAAACGGCAAAGTCGGTAATGTAACGCTTGTCGATACGGTAACCGGTGAAGAAAGTGAATTCAAAACAGACGGCGTATTCATTTACATCGGCATGCTTCCTCTGTCTAAACCGTTTGAAAATCTTGGCATTACGAATGAAGAAGGCTATATCGAAACAAACGACCGCATGGAAACTAAGGTTGAAGGGATTTTCGCTGCCGGAGACATTCGCGAAAAATCACTGCGCCAAATCGTAACGGCTACAGGAGACGGAAGTATTGCGGCACAAAGCGTTCAGCATTATGTCGAAGAGCTCCAAGAAACGCTGAAAACATTAAAATAAAAAGGCTGTCATACGAGCTTCACATAACGTTACTGGGTTTTAATTCCGCTGTAACAGTTGTGTAATGCATTTCGGTTATGATTAATAAAGTAATTGACCCCCTTTTTATAATGAATACACTTTTTTGGCACGGATTCTCCAGTTATCCGTGTCCTTTTTTTGTCCAAAAATAAAAGACGGATGCCTATTACAGCAAATTACCTGAACTCAGAGATGAATATGCTGTAAAATAGAAGAAAAGATTGTCAATGTCTCTTCATTGTGGGAGACATCTTGAAGCGGTATAATAAAGAGACGATGACAGGACGAGAAGGTTAGGTGAACGTACTTGCAAAGAGTGACAAATTGTGTGCTTCAGACGGATGACAAAGTCCTTCTGCTTCAAAAGCCTAGACGCGGCTGGTGGGTCGCGCCGGGAGGCAAGATGGAGAGCGGAGAATCAGTCAGAGACTCCGTCATCAGAGAGTACAGAGAAGAGACGGGTATCTATATCATAAATCCTCAGTTAAAAGGTGTTTTTACCTTTATTATTAAAGATGGTGACCACGTTGTCTCTGAGTGGATGATGTTTACGTTTGTCGCTGACTCTTATACTGGACAAAATGTAGCTGAATCAGAGGAAGGCAAGCTGCAGTGGCACGATGTCAATGACATTCAAAACCTGCCTATGGCCCCGGGAGACGGCCACATCCTAGACTTTATGATGAAGGGAAAAGGGCTGCTGCACGGCACATTTACGTATACACCGGATTTTGAGCTGCTCAGTTATCGGTTAGACCCGCAGCATATCAAATAGAAAGACAAGTCAGGGGGGAGAAAGATGAGTGTTAGTGAATCACATGATATTCAGCTTGTCATTATAACCGGAATGTCGGGAGCGGGGAAAACTGTCGCTATTCAAAGCTTTGAAGATCTCGGCTATTTCTGCGTTGATAATCTTCCGCCTTCATTGCTTCCGAAATTTTTAGAACTGATGAAGGAATCAAATTCGAAAATGAGCAAGGTTGCGCTCGTAATGGACTTGCGCGGCCGTGAATTTTTTGACCGGTTGATCGAAGCACTGGATGAAATGGCGGAACATCCGTGGATTACACCGCGAATTTTATTCTTGGACGCGAAAGATTCCATTCTCGTCACGAGATATAAAGAAACGAGACGTTCGCATCCTCTGGCAGCGACGGGCCTGCCGCTTGAGGGCATCGCGCTGGAACGTGAGTTGCTTGAGGAATTAAAAGGCCGCTCTCAAATGATTTATGACACATCAGACATGAAGCCGCGCGATCTGCGCGAGAAAATCGTAAAGCATTTTGCGACAAACCAAGGAGAGACATTTACGGTAAATGTCATGTCATTTGGTTTTAAATACGGTATTCCGATTGATGCCGATCTCGTCTTTGATGTCAGATTTTTGCCGAACCCATATTATATCGAAAGCATGAGGCCGCTGACCGGAAAAGATGAAGAGGTATCCTCTTACGTCATGAAGTGGAATGAAACACAAAAGTTCAATGAAAAATTAATCGATTTACTCAGCTTCATGCTGCCGTCCTACAAAAGAGAAGGAAAGAGTCAGCTCGTCATTGCGATCGGCTGCACAGGGGGCCAGCACCGCTCTGTGACACTTGCCGAGAATTTAGCTGATTATTTCAAAAAGGATTACTATACTCATGTCACTCACCGGGACATTGAAAAGAGAAGCCGGAAATAAGATGGGACAAAAGCCGAAAATTGCAATCTTTGGCGGCGGTACGGGTCTTTCTGTATTGCTTCGGGGCTTAAAGCATAAACCTGTTGACATTACGGCCATTGTGACAGTTGCCGACGACGGAGGAAGCTCTGGCCGTCTGCGGAATGAGCTGAAAATTCCGCCTCCCGGAGACATCAGAAATGTGCTTGCCGCTTTATCTGATGTGGAGCCGCTTGTTGAAGATCTCTTTCAGCATCGCTTCAATAAGGGGAATGACTTAACAGGGCATTCTTTAGGGAATTTGATTTTGGCAGCGATGACAAATATAACCGGTGATTTTTTTCACGCTGTCACAGAAATGAGCAAGGTGCTGAATGTAAGAGGAAAGGTTTTGCCGGCAGCCAATGCCAGTGTTGTTCTGCATGCCGAAATGGAGGACGGCCGCGTGGTCTCAGGCGAGTCCACTATTCCGGAGTACGGACAGCGCATTAAGCGTGTGTTTCTTACGCCTGAACATATTGATCCGCTGCCGGAAACGATAGACGTAATCAGGGAAGCGGATTTGATTATTATCGGTCCGGGAAGCCTCTATACAAGCATTCTTCCCAATTTGCTCGTCCCGAAAATTGGGGAAGAAGTAGTGAAGGCGCCGGCGAAAAAAGTATACATTTGCAACGTGATGACTCAGCCCGGCGAAACACTACATTACACCGCAGCTGATCATGTGAAAGCGCTCAATCAGCATATGGGCTGCGGTTTTATTGATACGATATTAGTGAACAGCGAAGACATTCCCGACGAAATAAAACGTAAGTACGAAATGGAATCGGCGCGTCCTGTTGATTTTGATATCGAAGAGCTGAAAGCAATGGGGCTTGAAGTCATCAGAGATCAAATCGTAACGTATAAAAATGACGTAATTCGTCACGATACACATAAAGTGGCCTCTCTTCTTGTCGATTTACTAAAAGAATGAAGCCAGAAATGAGGTGGCTATATGTCATTTGCATCTGAAACAAAAAAAGAATTAACGAATCTGGAAGTGAAAGACTGCTGCATTAACGCAGAGCTGTCTGCGCTTATCCGGATGAATGGAGCATTATCATTTACAAACCGCCATCTCGTGCTTGATGTTCAAACCGAAAATGCGGCGATTGCCCGCCGCATTTATACATTACTGAAAAAACAATATGATGTGTCGGTCGAGCTGCTGGTCAGAAAGAAAATGCGGCTGAAAAAGAATAACGTCTATATTGTGCGTTTTTCAGAAAATGCAAAAGCGATTTTAGAGGATTTAAAAATACTCGGGGAGAATTTTGTGTTTGAACGAAGTATTTCGAAAGAGCTGGTCAAAAAGAGATGCTGCAAGCGTTCTTATATGAGAGGGGCATTTTTGGCAGGAGGTTCGGTCAATAACCCGGAAACCTCCTCGTATCATTTAGAAATCTTCTCTCTTTATAAGGAACATAACGATTCATTATGTGATCTGTTAAATGAGTTTCAGTTAAACAGTAAAACGCTCGAACGGAAAAAAGGCTATATCACCTATCTAAAAGAGGCGGAAAAAATTACTGAGTTTCTGAACGTGATCGGCGCCCACAATTCGCTTCTGCGATTTGAGGATGTCAGAATCGTAAGGGATATGAGAAATTCGGTCAACCGCCTCGTCAATTGTGAAACAGCCAATTTAAACAAAACGATCGGCGCTTCGCTCAGACAGGTGGAGAATATTAAATACATCGATGAAAGAATCGGCTTGGATGCGCTTCCTGAAAAACTTCGGGAAATTGCGCAGCTGCGGATTGATTATCAGGAAGTGACGCTGAAAGAGCTGGGGGAAATGGTAGCAAGCGGGAAAATCAGCAAATCAGGGATCAATCACAGGCTGAGAAAACTTGACGAAATCGCAGAACAGCTGCGGACAGGGCAAACCGTCACTTTAAAATAACCGTAAAGAAAAGGGGAGATCTTATGGTTCAACAGAAAGTGGAAGTTCGATTAAAGACAGGACTGCAGGCGCGTCCTGCTGCTTTGTTTGTACAAGAGGCAAACCGGTTTACGTCAGATGTGTTTCTTGAGAAGGATGGGAAAAAAGTAAATGCAAAAAGCATCATGGGGCTGATGAGTCTTGCGGTAAGCACAGGCACTGAGGTTACCTTGATTGCCCAGGGAGAAGACGAACAAGAGGCGCTGGAAAAGTTGGCTGCTTATGTTCAAGAAGAAGTTTAGGTGATAAGATGAGTGATTTTTTAAAAGACTGCTTTCAGAAAATCGGCTGGGAGAAAGACCATGTCAGCTTCGGTGATCTCCCCCTTTTTCTCAAAGCAATGGCATACCGTTTTCCATTTGAAAACCGTGCCGTGCTCGCAAAAGAGAGTTATAAGGTAACAAAAGAAAATTTATGGCGCCGCCTGGTCAAAGAACAGCACGGCGGCCTGTGCTACGATTTAAATGGTCTCCTTTATTTTGTCCTGATTGAGGCCGGGTTTCATGTGAAGCTCGTTCGGGGAACGGTTTATGCAGGAAAAGAAGAAGAGTGGGCTTTAGACGGAACGCATGCTGCTGTAATGCTGTCTGCGGAAAAAGGTGATTACATCGTTGATATCGGCTTCGGCATCAATCTGGCGCTCCAGCCAATACCGCTTTCCGGAGAAACGGTACAATCACCTGTCGGGTCATTCCGAATCAAAGAAGAAGAGACAGAAAAGGGCAGCCACGTTCTGTTGATGGACAAAGGAGAAGGCTGGCAAATCGGTTACGCCTTTACCCTTGAAGAAAGCGATGCCGGTGATTTAGATGACATGAAGGACATGATTCACTCTCATGAAAAATCTCCTTTTAACAAATCACTGCTCGCCTCAAAGCTGACGCCGAACGGACGGATGGTTATGTCAGACCGCCATTTCACGATTCATGAAAACGGCGGAGAAGGGCAAAAAAGTGACATCGGTCCAACAGAGTTTGAAAAGAAATTAAATACTCATTTTTTGTAACGTGAAAAGCTTGCAGCATGTCTGCAAGCTTTTTCTTATGAACAAGTATTGATTACTACATCAAATGCATCATCTGGAACATACAGTTTTCCCTTTTTATATTGATAAGGGGTTTGATGCTCTTTAAAGCACTCTTTTGTGTATTCAGTTAGTGAATCCCCTATTTCTATGTATTTCCCGGTATAGTTGGGCTGACATGCTGAAAGAATTGACGTTATTGCGAGAAGCAGCATGATTTTCTTCATCACGACACCTGCCTATTATGAAATTTTTACCTTTATCATTCTATCATAACGAAAAGAAAAAGACCGATTTACTATTCCGCACATGCTATAATAATTTTGGAATCTTCTAGAAAAAATCATCATGATGTACATATAAGGGGGATAAGCGTGTATCGGATTTTGCTTGTGGAAGATGATGAGCGGATTGCTTCTTTGCTGGGCGGCCATCTTCAAAAATACGGATATGAAGTGAAAATGGCTGAACAGCTCCATGATATTAAATTGGAATTTGCGGAAATGAAGCCGGATCTGGTGCTGCTTGATATCAACCTGCCTTTTTTTGACGGGTTTTATTGGTGCAGGCAAATCCGTACTATTTCTAATGCGCCGATTATCTTTATATCGGCACGGACCGATGAGCTGAATCAGGTGATGGCGATTGAAAATGGCGGTGATGATTATATCACCAAGCCGTTCCATTTAGAGGTAGTGATGGCCAAAATCAAAAGCGTCCTGCGCCGCACATATGGTGAATATTCGCCCTCTTTATCGCAGGAATCTAGAATAGTGGAGGTTGGCGGGTTGACGATTTATCCTGACCAGAATGAGGCCGAGTGGAACAGCACCCGCATCTTGTTTTCACAAAAAGTATTTCAGCTCTTATCTATTTTCGTGAAAAAGCATAAAAAAATCGTTTCCCGTGATGAATTATTGGAGGCGTTATGGGATGACGTCGATTTTGTCGATGATAATACGCTAACGGTCAATGTCAATCGCCTGCGGAAAAAACTGGAGAATGCCGGACTAAAAGATTGCATTTCAACGATAAGAGGACAAGGCTATCAATTTCAAGTCAATCGGAAGGATGAACCAGAGTGTTAAAGACTTATCTCATCGACCGCTTTGCAATTATTCTATTTTCATTATTAGGGATAGGAGCCGCAACGCTGATTGCGTATTTAAGCATCATAGAGAGCGGCGCAAAACCTCCCGCAGAAAATATGATGTACATATGGATTTTGCCCGATGCTCTTTTAGCTGCCGGTTTTGCTGCTGATTACGTTCGGCAATCTTCCTTTCTGACTTATATCAAAAAACTTGCGGAACAAGCGCCTTTTTCGAATGACATTGGCCAATCTTTGAAAGCCCGAAAGCCAAGAACACGAGAGCAGGTGCTTTGGACGAAAATGGTCAACATGCTCGAGCAGCAATACGAAGGCAGGCTCTTACAATATATCAATCAGCAAAAACAGCATTATATCTTCACCAATCAATGGGTCCACCATATGAAAACACCGGTATCTGTCATTTCCTTAATGATTCAAGAAGGAAAAAACGGAACTTCTTCTTCTTTTCCAACGTTTTTAGAGGAGCTGGAGGATGAAAATGAGAGGTTTCGCCATGGTCTTGATATGATGCTGCAAACGGCCCGGCTGGAGGAATTTGCGTTTGATGTAAGACCGCAAACCTTTGATTTAACCGAGCTTGTCCGTTCACTTATCAATCAGGAAAAACGGCAGTTTATCAAACGGCGTATTTTCCCAACACTACATGTGCCGCCAAACGCCGTTCAGGTTTCAAGTGATCAAAAATGGCTTTCCTTTGTTGTCGAGCAAATCCTTTTCAATGCCTTAAAATATTCAAAGCAAGGTGAGGGAGACCATATTACCATTCGAATTGTAGCAGAGGGACATGAAACGTGCTTGTCGATTGCTGATGAAGGCATGGGCATACCGCCGCAGGATCTGCCGCGGATTTTTGATGCGTTTTTTACCGGGGAAACGGGCGAAGCATGACAGAGGCAACGGGAATGGGTCTTTATTTAGCAAAACAGGTGTGCACCCGGCTGGGCCATCAGCTGTATGCGGAATCAAAAGAAGGGGCTGGCACTGTGATGACCATCGTGTTTTCAAGTGACACCCTAGTGAATGTGACAGCTTTGTAAGGTTGGAGAGCGGAATTGCAAGAAAGTTCGATGGGAGGCTGCAGACTTCCTTTTTATAATAAAGAAAAAGGAGGAGCAGAACATGATTGTGCTACAAACAACAAACCTGTCGAAAACGTACTATTCAAATAAAGGAACGTTATCATATCAAGCGCTCAGCGACTTTGACCTTAGTGTGGCGAAAGGAGAATTTGTCGGAATTATGGGCCCGTCGGGAAGCGGAAAAACCACGCTCCTGAATTTGCTGGCTACCATTGATATGCCGACGCAGGGTGAGATGATGATCAACGGCATCCAGCCGAAAACGTTAAAGGATCAAGAGCTGGCTCTTTTTCGCAGAAGAGAACTCGGCTTCGTCTTTCAGGATTTTAATTTGCTTGATACGCTGACGATTCGGGAAAATATTCTGCTGCCGCTCGCACTGGATAAGGTAAAGCTGAGAGAAATGGAAGCCCGTCTGGATGAATTGGCCGATGCATTGCAAATCAAGCATATTCTTGACCACCGGACATACGAGGTGTCGGGCGGGCAGCAGCAGCGCGCAGCTTGTGCCAGAGCCATTATTCACAATCCGGCGCTCATTCTTGCCGATGAACCGACGGGAAACCTTGATTCAAAATCGGCTAAGCAAGTGATGAACACGCTGGCTCAGCTGAATGAAGAAAAGGACGCGACGATTCTATTGGTCACACATGATGCGACAGCGGCAAGCTTCTGTAAACGGATTGTGTTTATTAAAGACGGACGTTTCTTTTCAGAGATTCACAGAGGGTCAAACCAGCAGGTGTTTTATCAAAGTATATTAGATACCTTGAGTGTGTTGGGAGGCGATTTTCATCATGAATTTGAGAACCATCGCCCGTAAAAACATTCTTGGGAATCTGCAACGTTATGTCGCCTACTTTTTAAGCTGTGTGTTTGCCGTTTCGGTGTTTTTTGTCTTCATATCTTTTATTTTTCATCCGGATGTACATGAAGATAATGTATATGGAGGAAGGCTTGTTAAAACGTGCTTGAGCGCAGCCCTTGTCGTCATCATTGTCTGTTGTATATTTTTTATTTCCTATTCGAATTCGGCATTTTTGCAGGCGAGAAAGAAAGAGTTTGGGCTGCTGACGCTATTCGGAACATCAAAGCAGCAGCTCCGCAAGATGATTTATTATGAGCAGTCACTCATTTCTCTAGCGGCGATTGCTGCCGGCATTGGTGCAGGCCTGTTATTTTCAAAACTGTTTTTTATGATCATGACTTGGATGCTCAGCCTGAAGGTGCCGATCTCATTTGTCATTGTGCCGAAAGCGTTTGTGATGACAGCTGCGGGCTTTCTCATCCTGTTTCAGACGCTGCTCGTTATATCGCTGGCACGGATTCGCAAGCTGGAAATCATTGAGCTGATTAAAGCAGCCCAAAAGCCGAAAAGTTTGCCGGCCTATTCAAAATGGCTCACTGTGCTGTCTTTACTGTGTCTGGCTGGCGGTTATTATCTGTCTGCCACAGCGAATGCGGTTGATATGGTATTTCGTGTCTTTCCGATTTTGATTTTAGTGTTAATCGGGACGTATTTCTTTTTTACACAAAGCAGTGTGGCGTTTTTCCGCATGCTGTACAGAAAGAAACACAGCTTTTATAAAGGCACGAATATCATTGTCCGTTCCAACATGATATTCAGGCTGAAGGATCACGCACGCATGCTGTTTTTAACCTCTGTCATTACAGCAGTCATTTTAACCGCTACAGGTGTTATCTATATGTTTTATGCTGATTTAGAAAAACAGGAGGAGCAAAGCATTCCTCAATCTGTTTCCTGGGTAGAAAAAGACGCTTCCAGCTTTCAGGTTATGAAACCTGAGACGGCTGAGAATACATTGAAAAAAGCTGATGCTGACATCAAGTATAAGGTAAATGCCACAGGAATTCCTGTCACTTTTCAATCAGACTCGCCGTATGGGAACAGAAAAGAGATAGCCTTGCTGATTTCAGAGAAAACCTATAATCAAGTCGCAAAGGAAAAAGGTTTTCCTGTTATTCATTTACAGGAGAATGAAGCGTTTATTAATGTTCCGTTTCAAATGATGGTAAAAGATACATTTGGCGAAGGGGAAAAAGCGGCATTTCATATGAAGTCAGGACAAACACTGTTCTATATCATGAAAAAGCAGCAAAACAAAGGGATATTGATGTCAGTCGAAGGAGTCAGCAGTTTATTGGTCGTCAGCAAAAAAAGCTTTGACAGCCTCACTCAGGAAGTGCCGCTGAAGGATCAGATGAGAGTTGTAGGATATGAGCTTGAGCATTGGCAGGAGACGGTAGATGTCTCTGAAAAGTTTGGAAATATGGTGCCGAAGGAACATATATCTGATTTTCAAACGCGTGCTCCTAGCTATCAAATTGTGAAGCAGGGAGTCGCATTAATGCTGTTTATCGGTCTGTTTGTCAGCGTGCTGTTTTTTGTCGTTCAAGGAAGCATGCTGTACTTGCGGATGTTTACTGAAATAGAAGATACGAGAGTGCAAGTTTTAGCATTAAAGAGAATGGGGATTACGGACAAAGAGATTCATTCCATCCTTGGTAGACAAATTGGATTTTTGTTCTTCATCCCATTTATCGCGGGCACAATTCACGCCGGCTTTGCGTATGCGGCGTTAAGCAACATGCTGAATTCTAACTTATTTCTTGAGGCCGTGATTGTCATCTTCATTTATTTTGTGTTCCAGGCTGTTTATTATATCGTCACTCGCCATATGTATAATCGTGCTGTTCTCCAGCATATGTAATAAGAAATCCGGTCTGGATCAGACCGGATTTTTATTTATTGAAATTCTCTTGTAAGATTTTTCGGTGTTTGTCCTTGAATGGCTGCCATCATGTTTTCGGCAGCCTGTTTACACATATTAAAGCGCACTTTCGCTGTTGCTGAGCCGATATGCGGCAGTAAAGTAACATTTTCGAGCTGCAAGAGCGGATTGTTTTTTGCGATAGGTTCTTCATTGTACACGTCCAAGCCGGCACCACGAATCCATCCTTCTTGAAGGGCATGGATGAGGGCCTTTTCATCAACTGTCTTTCCCCGGGAAATATTGACGAAAATTGCTGAATCCTTCATCTTTTTAAATTCGCGTTCTCCTATCATGTGATACGTTTCATCAGTCAGCGGCGTAATGAGCAGAATAAAATCAGATTGTTCGAGCAATGTATCAAGCTCAGCATACTTGACGCCGATGCTTTCTTCCGTTTCTTGTTTCCGATGACGGTTATGATAAAGCACTTCCATATCGAAGCCGAATTTGGCGCGTCTCGCTGCTTGTTCGCCGATTCTGCCCATGCCGATAATGCCTAACGTCTGATGATGAACGTCAACGCCGAAAAGCGCTTCTTCTTCAACTGTTCCCCATTTTCCTGCTCTGACGAAACGGTCCAGTTCAGCAACACGTCTGGCGGAAGATAGAATCAGAGAAAAGGCCAGATCCGCGACCGTGTCATCCAGTGTATAAGGTGTATGAGTGCCGACGATACCTCTTTCTCTCATGGCTTCTATATCGAAGTTGTCATAGCCTACAGATTGGTTGCTGACCACTTTGAGCTTAGGCGCGTGTTCCAGCAATTCACGATTGATTGACGGTCCGGACGTTCCTGAAGTTAAAAGCCCTTCTGCCTCTTTTAATTTCTCAAATAGTACGTCATTCGGAAGCGTGTCCTCCTGCCATATTTCATAACGGCAATGTTCACCGATGAATGATTCAATCTCTTGAGGAATCGGTTTTGTGATAAATACAAATGGTTTCAACAAGGCTCCCCCTTTATGGCTGTTGTCTATATTATTATATCGGAAATAAATAGATGTTAAAAATATAGCTGCGTTCAATTAAATTTCTGGTTCTTTTGAACTTAAAATGGATATTGAAATTGGTTGAACAGCTAAATCTGCTTTAAAAAGTTTTTTAATTATCTGAATTCGCCTATATTTTATGTCAGACAAATCATTGATATACGAGTTAAAGCCAGGTTATAGGATTCAATAAATATAAATTTTATTATCTTTGAAAGATATAAATTTTTAAGTTTTTATTCTACAGTCCAATTATAGTGTCTTTTTTTGAAAGCCTTTTCGCGGTGGCTTCCTATGCTATAATTCCTTATTGTAAGCTGGGCAAGAAGGCTTGCAAAATCATATGGATGGGAGATGAATCAAATGGTTTCTTTAACATCAATTTTGGACCACAATCAGCGGTTTGTCAGAGAGAGGAAGTATGAACCGTACAAAACGACAAAATTTCCTTCAAAAAAGCTCGTCATTGTCACCTGTATGGATACACGGCTCACCGAACTTCTTCCGCAAGCAATGGGACTGAAAAACGGCGATGCTAAAATTGTAAAAAACGCGGGAGCCATCGTTTCTCACCCATTTGGAAGCGTGACGCGCAGCATACTGGTCGCGATTTATGAATTGCAGGCTGAAGAGGTATGTATTGTCGGCCACCATGAATGCGGGATGTCTGGACTGAATGCGCCCTCGATTCTCGAGAAAGCAAAGGAACGCGGAGTGGAAGAAAGCTGCTTGAATTTGCTGACGAGCGCCGGACTTGATTTGAAAACATGGCTGACCGGTTTTCACAGCGTAGAAGAAAGCGTTTCCCACAGTGTGAATTTGATCAAGAACCATCCGTTGCTGCCGAAAAACGTTCCGGTTCACGGACTTGTCATTCACCCTGAAACAGGAAAACTTGATGTGATCATTAACGGTTATGAAACTGAGCTCATAAACACTCAATTATAAAGGAGGTTATAGCAAAATATGCGGTTCTCAGGGAGATTCAAGGAATATAATTTGCAGAAATTTCAGAAAGACTTGATTGCAGGTATCGTAGTAGGTGTTGTGGCAATTCCTTTAGGGATGGCGTTTGCCATTGCCTCGGGAGTTCAGCCTGAATACGGGCTGTACACTGTTGTTGTGGCGGGGATTTGTATTTCTTTGTTTGGGGGCTCCAAATATCAAATCGGCGGTCCGACAGGCGCCTTTGTCCCAATTCTATTTGGCATTGTAATGCAGTACGGCTTGGAGAACCTCCTGATTGCAGGGTTTATGGCAGGGGTGATGCTGGTGCTGTTCGGGCTATTTAAGCTCGGAAAAATAATGAAATTCGTTCCGAAACCTGTTATCGTCGGTTTTACAGCCGGAATTGCCGTGCTGATCTTTACTGAGCAAATTGCTAATTTTCTCGGTTTAAGAAATGTTGAAAAACATGAGAACTTTCATCACAACATGTTTGAAATCGCACAGAAGCTCGGCACATTTAACGTGTATGCCATTTTGACAGCAGTGATCGGGCTTGTCATTTTGCTTGTATCCGCCAGAGTGATGCCTAAAATACCGGGCGCTTTATTGGCGCTTCTGATTTCCACACTGGTCGCGGTTGTGTTTTTCCCTGACCGTATGGCAACGATCGGATCAACTTATGGAGAAATACCTCGCCATTTGCCGGAATTTCAGTTCCCTGAGCTCACATTGGATAAAATGGTTATGTTGTTTCCGGCAGCGCTTGTCATCGCGCTTCTTGGCGGCCTAGAGTCCATTTTGTCCGCAATGGTCGCTGATAACATGAAGGGCTCAAAGCATGACAGCAATAAGGAACTTGTCGGCCAGGGGATTGCGAATATGGCTGCGCCGCTGTTTGGCGGAATTCCGGCTACGGGAGCAATCGCGAGGACGGCGACCAATATTAAGAACGGAGCGGTTTCTCCTGTTTCCGGTGTCGTTCACGGTGTAGTCGTTCTTCTTGTCTTGCTCGTATTTGCGCCTTATGCATCCCATGTGCCGCTTGCCAGTATGGCCCCGATTCTCATGGTTGTCGCATGGAATATGAGTGAGCGTAAGGAAGTCGCAAACATGCTGAGACTGAAAAATGCCGATTCCTTTATTTTGGCGGCGACCTTTGCGCTAACGGTTCTGTTTGACTTAATCGTCGGTGTGGCAACAGGCTTGCTGCTCGCATTTGTGTTCTTTATCAGAAGAATGAGCGAAGCGACCCGCATCCACACTCAGGAATCGCATCCTGTTTTGGAGAAGACGGCAAAGAGAGAAGACCCATCCGTGAGTATGTATTCCATAGAAGGGCCACTGTTTTTCGGATCAATTGATTCGCTTGAATCTTCACTGCTGGAGCATGTACAGAAAAAGCCGAAGACCCTTATTCTGCTCATGAATAAGGTGCACTACATGGATACGTCGGCTGAAGCAGTGCTCGGGAACATTATGAACCGGATTAAACGCCACAACGGAAAGCTGATGATTGTAGGACTGCAATCGCAGCCGAAGGAGCTGCTGCATAAAACAGGCCTTTTTCACAAAATAGGGAAGCAGCATTTCTTTGATCACCATGATGAAATCACAGGTTAGAAAAAGCGGCCATTGCGGCCGCTTTTTTATGCATGCTCAAAACGTTTGGTCAGTTTATCTTGATGGGCTTTCATCACGTCTTCTAAAGAGACTCCGTACATATCAGCAAGAATAGCGATATTTCCGATGACATCTCCCATTTCTTCAATCAATTCTTGTTTTTGCTCAGCTCGTGTCGATTCTTTCTCATCAGGCCGGTCTCTGCCGATTTCATACGCCCTGACAGCCCGGGCCAGTTCTCCGGCTTCCTCCATTAAAAAGCCGACCCGAATAAACGGCCCGTATTCTGTCCAGCCTCTTTTTTCGTAAAACTCTTTCATCCATTTTTCTGCATCAGCCAGCTGCACCATCATCACTCCTGCATTCTTTATGTATTTCATATTGATATTATCACATGAAGGTGGGACAATATATAGTGTGTTTTTGAATGTTTGATACGATATATAGATGCGGAGATGACAAAGATGAAAACCATTTGTGTATTTGCGGGCTCAAACCCGGGGGGAAACGAAGCGTATAAACGAAAAGCGGCAGAGCTTGGCGCGTATATGGCTGAGCAGGGAATTGGCCTTGTCTATGGGGGTTCCCGCGTAGGCTTGATGGGCGCGATTGCTGACGCGATTATGGAAAACGGCGGAACTGCAATCGGGGTCATGCCGAGCGGTTTGTTCAGCGGGGAGGTTGTCCATCAGAACCTGACTGAGCTGATTGAAGTAAACGGGATGCATGAACGAAAAGCCAAAATGAGCGAGCTTGCGGACGGCTTTATCTCCATGCCGGGCGGCTTCGGTACATATGAAGAATTATTTGAAGTGCTTTGTTGGGCGCAGATCGGCATTCACCAAAAGCCAATCGGTCTGTACAATGTCAACGGATATTTTGAACCAATGATGAAAATGGTCAAATACAGCATTCAAGAAGGATTTTCTAACGACTCTCATCTAAAACTGATCCACAGCTCGTCGCGGCCGGATGAGTTAATTGAACAAATGCAGAACTACTCTTATCCGATTTTAGAGAAAAAGTGGACAGAAATCTAAAAAAGAGCCTTCTTCAGGGAAGGCTCTTCTCGTATTACTTTTGCTCTTCTGTGTTGCGAGTCAGAATTTTGTCAATCAGGCCGTATTCAAGCGCTTCTTCAGCAGACTTAAAGTTATCACGGTCTGTGTCCCGTTCGATTACTTCAAGCGGCTGGCCAGTACGTTCAGCAAGCACTTTGTTTAATTTGTCGCGAAGCAAGAGAATACGTTTCGCGGCAATTTCAATTTCTGTCGCTTGACCTTGAGCTCCGCCAAGAGGCTGGTGAATCATAACTTCACTGTTTGGAAGCGCATAGCGTTTGCCTTTTTCTCCGGCAGCAAGCAAGAATGCGCCCATTGATGCAGCCATACCGATACAAATGGTAGATACCTTCGGCTTGATAAACTGCATGGTGTCATAGATCGCCATACCGGCTGTGATAGAGCCGCCCGGGCTGTTGATGTAAATAGAAATATCTTTTTCAGGGTCTTCCGCTTCTAAGAATAAAAGCTGTGACACGATGGAGTTCGCAACGTTGTCATCAATCGCAGATCCAAGCATGATGATACGATCCTTTAATAGACGAGAATAAATGTCATACGCTCTTTCCCCGCGGTTCGTTTGTTCAATGACTGTAGGTATTAAATTCATAATGCTCCTCCTTCACCTTTTAGGTAAGTATGTAGTTACATGATACATTTTTGGTCAATAAAGGTCAAACAAAAAGCTGGCTTGACAAGCAAACTCTTCTCTTTTCCCCATTTTCCCCAAAAATAAAGGGGTTCAAACCAATGTATGTCAGATTGCCAAATAAGATGATATGTCTGATCTGAAAAGCGCCCTCTTGAAATAGAGGGTTGTTATTTCGATGGAATTATCGTATAATTAGTTGTGCTGACGTTCTCATAACGCAGTCTATATGCGCTCGTAGCTCAGTTGGATAGAGCGGTGGTTTCCGGTACCACGTCTGTCGGGGGTTCGAATCCCTCCGAGCGCGTCCAATAGAACAACAGGAAAGACAAGGGTTTGGCATTTTGCCGCTCTTGTCTTTTTTGTTTTGTTTGAAAAATCTTTCTCAACGGAACATAAATTTTCCTCCACTCGGGCACGTTAAAATGTGTGATATTGAATTTGCGAGGAGGATGAATATGGGTATTTTAAGCGGAAATCCGCAGGATGAACCGATGCATTACGGTGAGGTATACAGCTTGTGGAGTTATGTGATGGCGGGCAATAAAATGGTCGGCAATTACCAGATGTTATTGCATCATGTCGGTGATGACGACTTGAAGAAGCTGCTTCGTGAATCCATTGA
Source organism: Bacillus sp. T17B1 (assembly GCF_026796395.1). NCBI lineage: Bacteria > Bacillati > Bacillota > Bacilli > Caryophanales > Bacillaceae > Bacillus > Bacillus sp. T17B1. The sequence goes on along the minus strand of NZ_JALAYA010000008.1, from coordinate 74,091 downwards.
GAAGTGCCAAGATGAAGTGAAACAGATCAGTGCGATCCTGAAAGAAAACGGGGTGGCGCTCCCTCCGGCTTCTCCTGAACCGCCGGCTGCAGATCTTAAAGATATTCCGCCGGGTGCGCGGTTTCTTGATCCGGATGTCGCGGCCTCTGCTGCAGCGCAAAATGCTGCGGGCCTTGTGACATGCAGCAAAATTATGGGACAGTCAATTCGTGAGGATATTGCCATGATGTTTGGGCAATTCCATGTATCGAAAGCCGCAACCGGCGCAAAATACTTAAGATTGCTAAAAAACAAAGGCTGGCTCATCCCGCCGCCGCTTCATCTACAACAACATCAAGACGATTAATGGCAAGGGCATATACAGCTGTATATGCCCTTTTCTTATGTTTAAGCCGTAAGACGCAGGCCGATGACGCCGGTGAAGATTAGGCAAAGAGAAATCACCTGTGAAAGCTGAAAACGCTCCTTAAACCAGAAGAACCCGACCGCCGAAACACCAATACTGCCAATGCCGGTCCAAACGGCATAAGCGACTCCGGCAGGCAGAATCCGCATCGCTAGTGATAGGCAGTAAAAGGATAAGCCAAATCCAACAGTCATCACAATGATCGGCCATTTTTTTCTTGTTCCGTCTATATATTTCATTGCAACGGCAGCTATAATTTCTTCTATGCCGGCAATCACTAATAAAAACCAAGCCATTATTTTTCACCTCCTGGCTGTGAATTGCTTTCTTTTGTAAAGAGCTTCATTCCTAAAATACCGGCTAGCAGCAGCATCAAGAAGAAGATTTGCGCTGCTGAGAAGGGTTCGCCTAAGAATATCCCGGTCATATAGGTTCCGACCGTCCCAATACCGACAAATACGGTATACGCCGCGGCCATAGGGATTTTTCGATAAGAGCGGATTAATAGGATAAAGCTTATCGCTATTAATAAAAAAACGACGGTCCAATCCAATAGCGAATCGGCATGTTTGAGGGAAGAGGCCCAAACAACTTCCAAAAGCCCTGCAATTAAAACAAGCACCCAATTCAAATGAAACACCTCTTTCGTTTATGAATGAACGTCAGTCATTTTTTAGCCATTAAAAAATGAGTGGTGTTACCCAGTCATTTTTTAAGCGGTATCTAAGCTTCTTTTTAAGAAAGTAAAGATTTCTTTTTTATACACTCCGACATTTTCATCTTGTTCGAACCCGATATAGAATCGTTCTGCAGTGTTCTCGACCAAGTTAATAATCGTTCTCGCTGTCCACTTCGCATTGATTCCTTTCGTTACCTCAAGGTTTTCAATGGCCTTATTGATGATTTTTTCAAGCCAAGAATAATAAGGCTGATAGATCGTCTCCCATTTTTCCATGGAGTGGTCGATCGCAAGCCCAGAGTAACAGAGGACGATGATATCCTTATGGCGTTCTGTAATGAGAAATGTCTCATCAATTAATATATCTAAAACGGTCCAAAAATCCTCGTCTCCATTCAGTCTTCCTTTGATTTTGTCCAGCGTATGTGTGAGAAGATTTTCTGCAATTGCCGGAATGAGGGCATTTTTAGATGAGAAATACAAGTAGAACGTTCCTTGGGCGGTGCCGGCCTTTTTGACAATATCAGAAATAGAGGCCTTGTCGAGACCTTTTTCAGAAATAACTTCAATGGCAGCCTGAAGAATTTTTTCATATTTGTCCGATGTTTGTTTTGGCATGAGGAGCACCTCCTTTAATGACTGACTATCATTCATTTTATAGCGGGTATGGATGTTTGTAAAGAATAAAGAAGCAAGAAAAATTCTTGCTTCTTTATTTATCATAATCAATAGCGGCTTTCGGGAGCCCGGTATGCTTCGCCCAGTAGTAAATAGCAAGTGAGCCGATGGCGACCAGAATGAGGTCGACGGGATTGCTGATGATGCCTAAACCGTGTCCGAAAGAACCGATGTAGGAAAAGATCAGCATCATGATATAAAACCCGACAAGCCACCACGCTGATTTCAGCTGCTGGGCAAAGCTGACTTCGTCTTGAGGCGCATATTTTCTAAAGCAGAGATAGATGAAAAACATCACGAGCTGTGAACCGAGCAGCCAGGAAACGGTTTTCCATCCTGACCAGTAGACAATAAACGCCGTGAAGATAAAGGAAAGCGGCCCGATAATGCTCATTCCTTTTAAATAAAACGGCCTGTTTAAGTCCTTCGCATTCACCCTCAGCGCTGCCGAACAAATAGGTGCAATCGCATAAGAAAGGATGAGTGCGACAGAACACACGTTGACAAGCGCGTTCCACGAAGGGAAGGGGAGCGTCCAGAAAATCGACATGGCAAACGAAAGCCAGAGTGAAGCACGGGGTGTTCCCGTTTCTTTATTCACTTTTGAGAATATGCTAAATAATGTGCCGTTACGCGCCCAGGCGTAAACGAGGCGAGACGTCGTGTTCATGAAAATATTCCCGTTTCCTCCGGGAGACAGGATGGCGTCTAAAATAACAAGCGTTGCAAGCCAGCCTAAACCGAGCATGACTGCAATGTCTTTAAACGGCAATGAGAACTCCCGCCCGATTGCCGGCCAGCCATTTTTAAGCGTTTCTGTCGGGATTGCGCCAATAAAGGTGACCTGCAAAACAGTGTAAATGATGGTTGAAACGATGATGCAAATGATTAAAGCGATTGGGATGTTGCGTTTTGGATTGCGCACTTCTCCTGCAACAGCGACAATCGGGTGCAGGCCGAGATATGCAAACATTACGCCACCAGTCGAAATTGCAGCCTGAATACCTGTAAAACCAAACGGCGCAAATCCCTCAACAGATAAATTCTGCGATTTAAAATGAAAGATCAGCACGATAATGATGGTAATCGGTACAATATATTTAAAAATCGATATAATGAAATTTGCCTTAGCGAAGGTTTTGACACTCCAATAATTCAGCAAGAAAAACAAGCATAGCAAGGCAAACTGCAAAATCCAGCCTGCAATGGTCGGCGAATCAGATCCTTTTATGGTCAGGCCGGGAAACCAATAGGCCACATACTGACGCACGGCCGTCACTTCAATTGAAATCAGGCTTGTGTAAGCGACAATCGTGACAAATGATATTAAGTAGCCGACAAGGTGGCCATGTGAATAAACGGGGTATCGAATGATGCCTCCGGTACGGGGCAGAGCGGCTCCAAGCTCCGCGTACACGAGCCCGATTAACAGAATGATGGCTCCGCCGATGATCCAGGAAAAAGCGCCCGAGGGTCCTGCTTTTGAAGCGACATTACTGACAGCGAACAGCCATGCTGATCCAAAAATGGCACCCATCCCAATCAAAATCAGATCAAACAGCGACATTGATTTTTGAAAATTTCCTTGTTTAGACATCCGCTTCCTCCTTAGAAACCAGCCTTATATTTTACAATGCCCAATATGTAACAGAGAATACCGCTCTAATAAAAAAACAGGTGCAGCAATGGCTGCACCTGTTTTTTATTCATGAACCGTATCAAAATGTTTCACCGTTATATTTTTGAATGAGGCTGTGCCGCCTTCAGAATAAAGAGTAATGCCTTTATCTTCAGGCTTTGGGAACACTTCATTTGAAAAAACGGTTTTCCCGTCATCGACAAATACTTCAATCGTTGTACTATCAACGAGAATTTTCAAATGCGCCTTCTGTTTGCTTACATCGTAAGGAGCCTGGCTTTCAACATAAGTATTGCTTTTGTCAGGCTGATTTGTGGCCGCTCTGTTGACATATGCATAACCGCCTTCTGCAAAAATGCCGACATCAATATGGCGTTTTTGGTCTTCTGACTCTCTCAGTTTGACGCCTGCATTCTTCAGCTCTGACCAAGAAAGATCCATATCAAGCTGGTACGTATCACCTGTGATCGACAGTGTTTTTGATCCGTTCACATGTTGATCCTCTACTTTGTCAGTTGAAACGGTCAGCTGCTCCAAAGCTTCGGTTGGCTGTGAGACGAGGCTGTATGTGCCATCTTGCTCTTGCAGCCGGAGTTCGCGTATGACAGAATCTGTGCCGTTAAAACCGTTTTCCATTGTCGGTGTGTTGTTGGCATAATCCCAATTATTCATCCAAGCAAGCGCATAACGCTTTTCTAATGGATCTGTGCTTTTACCGTCTTCGAACGTCACGCCGCCGTACCAGTCAAAGCCGTAGTCAAGCCATTGCGGTACGGTTTGATCCGCTGTAAATTCTTTTCCGTCGAAGCTTCCGGTCCAGTAGGCGTACGTATTTGGTTTGCCCCATGGTTTACCGTTCGCGCTGACGCCGAGAACCCACTTAGTCGTTCCATCGCTTGCCCGCATCATGTAGAGGTCAGGGCATTCCACAATTCCCGCCTGCTCTGCGAAGAATCCCCTTGTGTAACGCCAGTCCTTTAGATTATCGGATTCGTAAAAGCCGATTTTTGTTCCTTCAGCCATGACCATTACCCATTTGTTGTCCTGGTCATCCCATATGACTTTCGGGTCTCTGAAATCGTCTGTGCCCGGATTGGGCATAATAGGGTTATCACTGTAGGGCTTGAATGATTTTCCTTTGTCTGTGCTGTACCACAAATGTTGCTCCTGCTTTTTGTCTATGGCTGAAGGCTGTGTCACAATCGCGACAAGCACGTTTTTCCCGAATCCGGCTGTGTTTTCTTTATCAATCACGACAGAACCGGTCCAAATGTCGCCGGCTGGGTTTGTGTATTTCGGAATGGCCACGCCTTCATCAGTCCAATGCACCAAATCCTCTGATACGGCATGGCGCCATTCTGTGCCGTTACCTTTTGGGTAATCACGGTTATACAGATAGAAATAATGGTATTGTCCATCTAAATAAATCGGTTTTTGGGGATCGTTTTTCCATTTATCCGGCGTCGTAAAGTGATATGCCGCCCGATAGTCAGTCTTATGATTTGATTTTGTTTTTTTGACAGGTTCTTCGTTTGGCAATAAATCGATAAACAGCAGTATTCCTGCGAAGGTGAGGAATACGGTTAGCCATTTGCCTGTTTTTTTATAGTTCATATGGGATTCACCTTTATGATGTTGATCAGAAATAAAAGAAAATGCCAATTGGATATCGGCATTTTCTTTTTCGTTGTTATTTGTTGACTGTTAATTGTCCTTGTTCAAGGATGCTGTCTTTTACAACAGACGTTTTCTTGCCTTTGATGTTTAACAGGAAGCTTGGCGCAAACGTTGATTGTTTGTCTGCATAGAAGCCTCTGTTTGTCATGTAGCTTGTAATCACGACATTGTTTCCTTCAGCTTGAGGCACAGCAAAGTGTGAATAAGTAAAGGTCACATCGTTAGGATCAAGATCCATTTTTAACACAAGGCCTGTTTTGTTCAGCGGCTTGTATGGGCCAGTTAAGGAATCAGAAACATAACCAAGCATGTAAATGTCATTAGATGTGATGCCGTCGATTGTCATTTTTGAACCGCGAGAGTCAGTGAACAGGTACCATTTTCCATTCATTTTAAATACATTCGGGCGTTCAATTTCATCTGTAACTGTGTTAGATGCAATCAGCGGTTTCATCACTTTTTTCATTGTGTAGTCATCATTTAACTCAATGATGCCGAGTGCGCCGTTTGCTAATTCTGCCGTGCGTTTTTTATCGCTTTGCAGAAGTTTTTGACTTTCTTGACGGAAGAATGATGTGCTTTTTCCATAGTACGCTTTGTTAAATAAAGATTCTTCGCCTTGGTAGCCATTTTCAGTTCCAGTGTTTGCTTCAAATACTAAGTATTTGCGGCCGTTATCTTCAACGTAGTGAGGATCTCTCAGTGTGTGGTTATCACCGGAGCTGTAGTTGCCTTCATCAATGAACTGCTGTACATGCTGATACGTTTTGCCGTCACCGTCAAAGATTGATTTATGATCCTCTACACCATCAATGTTCAGAGAGTTTTCAGACGTTGATACATTAACCTGTGCAGTTGTCAGTGTTTGTTTACCGTAATGTTTGCCGGAGAAATCAGTGTAGAACAAACGAATTTTTCCATCAGATGTAAATGTGGCTGAACCAGACCATTCTTGTGTTTGGTCTTTCAGGATTGGATCATTTGCATCGAATTTGTCACTGTCTTTAAAGACGCGGCCAGCGTTTTTCCAGCTGTCAATAGAAGTTTCGCCGACTTTTTGATAGAACATGTAAATTGATGTATCATCCGCATTTTTAGGGTCTCCGGCTAATGCAAAGACGATGTGGTAGCCGTGATAATTTGCGACTGTGCCGTCAGCGTTTTGTAATGGCCAGCTGTCCCAAACGTCCAGGCCTTTTGCAGAAGAGATATTTTTAATTGTGGATGGATCGAATTCAGGCACCTGATATTTTTCGTTTTTTTGCTGTTCTGGGATTTGCAGCATATCATGGCGTGTAATATGGGTAATGCCGTACGTTTCATTAGACGGCTTTTGGTTCGTTTCTTTCGCAAACGCTTGGGTTGCGCCTCCTGCCAGCAGTGCAGTAGTAAAGGTTAATACGGTTGCTTGTTTTGCAAACTTTTTGATGTTCATCGTTCATGTCTCCTTTTTTATGTACTGTGTGAGCGGTCTGCTTCTTCCAGCCCTCCTGTTTGAAGATAGCAAGTCAGTTACGCACAATAAAAAAAGACCTAAAATATGTAAGGGGTGACGCCAAAGAATACACTTTGCCCTTTACACATTTTAGGTCTTGCCTGCTTTATCAGTAACAAACCTGCGTGATTTACTTTTCGACATCATTCTATTAGACTCTCGATTGGATTGCAACTGGTCTATTTTCCTCTTTTGTTTGATAGAAATTCATAAAAGGATGTAAAGATTACGGGTCTAAAGAACTAACATGCTTGCCTATTTCTTTTCATTCTCTGTATTTTTTATAACGCCTGATGTATGGGCATAAAGTTACCTATTTCATCATGATTTAAAAAATGATCATTTAGATATGATTCACAATATCTCATTTCATTAAACGTTAGTGAATGGCTGTATGACATGCAGTAAGAATGTTGATCGATATAAAGGATGAGGTCTTTTTTATTCATATCATATATTTACTTATAAGAGCTGAAGCCTTGGTGTACCATGGCTTGAAAGTAAAGCAGTTTCTCTGACTTTGTAAAAAAGATTATTTAATTCATGCCGTTCGAAGCGCTCTATAATAAAGTTGATTTTTTCCTGTGTTTAGGATGACTAGATTTTTTTAGTATTCAATATAATTGAAACGTTTATCGTTTAGTAACGTACAGAGAAAAGGGAGGTGGAGGAATGAAGCAGAAGAAAAGGAAGCATCTTAAGACGTTATTTGAGACTTTAGGCGAAAACTATCATTTCAACGGGACGATTCTGGCTGCGGAGGATGGCGAAATCTTATATCAACACTCTTCCGGTTATGCAGAATGGACGGAAAAGCGTCCCTTGCAGACCAACTCTTTGTTTGAGTTAGCGTCTCTGTCAAAGCCTTTTACAGCTTTGGGAATCATATTGCTTGAGGAGAAAGGGATTCTTGGATATGTAGACAAAGTGGAGCGGTGGCTGCCGGGTTTTCCGTATCAGGGCATAACGATACGGCATTTATTGAACCATACGTCAGGACTTCCTGATTATATGGGCTGGTTTGTTAGCAATTGGGATCAAAACAAGATTGCGCAGAATCAGGATATTGTCGATATGCTGATGAATGAGGGGCTGCCTGTTTATTTTGAACCGAATGAAGGCTGGCTGTACAGCAATACGGGTTATGTGCTGCTGGCGGTTATTATTGAAAAAGCATCTGGCATGAGCTATGCGGATTTTATGAAGACCAGTATTTTTTCACCGGTCGGCATGTATGAAACGAGAGTGTATAACAGGCGGCTTCGGCCTGAGCGGATTGATCACTATGCATATGGATATGTGTATGATGTACATTCCGAAACGTACGTCCTTCCTGATGATCTGGAGGAAACAAGCTATGTCGTTTACCTCGATGGCATACAGGGAGACGGAACGGTGAACTCTGTCACAAGCGATTTGTTTCAATTTGATCAGGCTTTATATCAGGACGATTTCATCAGTAATGCTTCTAAGGAAGCCGCGTTTTCGCCTGTACGCCTGAACAATGGGGGAACGTTTGATTACGGCTTTGGCTGGGTGCTGCAAAACAGTCCTGAAAAAGGACGGATTGTCAGCCATAGCGGAGGGTGGCCCGGCTATTCGACGACAATGATCCGATATATCGATCATCGTAAAACGCTGATTTATTTGAGTAATAAGGAAGAGGAGTCTGAATATGAACAAGCGATTCTGAAGGCTGCGGAACATATTCTATTTGGCCAGCCATATGAGATCCCAGAGCGCCCTGCTGATAAAAAGAAAAAAGCAATAGATCCGACGATATACAGCCGCTATGCTGGCAGCTACTCGTTTAAGGATGGGACGGCTGCACGGGTGACAGCCGAGAATGAACGTCTTTATTTGGAGATCACTGGGCAGCTGAGACTGGAATTATTTCCTTCCTCGGAAACCCGTTTCTTCCTGCGATCATTGTCTGTTGAAGTCGAATTTATGTTAGGGGAGAATGCTGCGAAAAGCTTTATCCTCTATGAGGATGGTTCAGAAGAAGAAGCGGTCCGCACGAATTAGAAAGGAATGAAAGGTATGATCGGAATATTAGCCGGGATGGGGCCGAAATCGACCTCGCCGTTTATCGATAAGGTGATTGATTACTGTCAGAAGCTGTATGGGGCTTCAAACGATGCTGACTATCCGCACATGATGATTTATTCATGCCCGACACCCTTCTATGCAGATCGTCCCATTGACCATGATGAGATGAAAAGAGCGATTATCGCCGGGGCGGTAAAGCTCGAGAAAACAGGCGTTGATTTCATTGCTCTGCCTTGTAATACGGCACATGTGTACTATGAAGAGATTCAGCAGGCATTGTCGGTTCCTTTGTTGCATATCATTGAGGAAACGATAAAGGAGATTCCGCATCCTGCAAAAAAAGCGGCGGTTTTGGGAACAGATTCAACCATCCAATCTGCCATCTATCAAAAAGGGCTGAAGGCAAACGGACAAGAAATTGTTCATAAGGATCATTGGCAGCAGGCTGTAAATCAGCTTATCGCCGCAATTAAACACCCGAATCATATACAGCATACACAAGTATTGTGGCAGAAGTTATATGAAGAAATCAGTCAGCATGCAGACATCATTATTTCAGCCTGCACGGATTTAAATGTGGTGTTAGACCATATTCAAAGTGAGATTCCGATTATTGATTCCTCTGACTGTCTTGCAAAAAGCACTGTCAGCACATATCTTGCCTATCAAAGCTAGTTTCAGACAAGGACTGTCTTCAAACAGTCCTTGTTTTTTTGCTCCTATTGTTTGACAGCTGTTTGCAATGGTGTTAAAGTAAACATGTAAATAGTTACATGATTTTTTTCTTGAAGGTGAGGTGGTGCTCATGAAGAAGCCGGTTTTAAAACCATTCGCCTCTTTAGAAATCAAGGTTGATCCGCCTATTACCATTGGTAAGACAGGCTTGGGACTGAGACGATTCATTCCGATTCGTTCGGGAACAATAACCGGGGAAATAAAGGGGCGTATTTTGCCGGGCGGCGCTGATTCACAAATCATTCGCGCTGACGGCAGAACAGATTTATCTGCCAGGTATGTGATTGAAACAGCAGATCATGAACTGATTTACATTGAAAACAATGGAATACGGCAAGTCAGCGATCTGTTTCGAAAACAAGCTGCGGCCGGGGAAATCATTAATCCGGAGCATGTTTATTTCCGTACGGTGCCGACATTTGAAACAGGCAGTGAAGTCTATCAATGGCTGCATGACCGCTTGTTTATCGGTTCCGCAGAAAGAACCCCTGATTACGTTCGACTAGACATTTATCAAGTACAGTAAAGACTAAGGAGAGTGTGAAAGATGGAAAACTTTATCGGAAGCCACATGATTTATACTTATGAAAATGGATGGGAATACGAGATCTATATTAAAAACGACCATACAATCGATTATAGAATTCATAGCGGAATGGTTGCCGGACGCTGGGTTCGGGATCAGGAAGTGAATATAGTCAAACTGACTGAAGGCGTATATAAAGTGTCTTGGACAGAGCCGACAGGCACAGATGTTTCATTAAACTTTATGCCGAATGAAAAACGCATGCACGGTATTATTTTCTTCCCGAAATGGGTGCATGAACATCCTGAAATTACGGTTTGCTACCAAAATGACCACATTGATCTGATGAAAGAATCCCGCGAAAAATATGAAACATATCCAAAATACGTTGTACCTGAATTTGCAGATATTACCTTTCTGAAAAATGAGGGAGTCGACAATGAAGAAGTGATTTCAAAAGCTCCTTATGAAGGAATGACAGATGATATTCGCGCAGGAAAATTATCATAAACAACATAAAAACCCGGAAAAGAGAATCACTTCTCTTTCCCGGGTTTTCTTTTTGCTGAATATGCGGGAACCATCGTAATTCCCGCGAAAAACAGTATGATGCCAGTCCAGCGCATCAGCTGGTAATAGGCTGTGTCCCGTAAACATAACACGGCCGACAAAATAATGATACAAGCTGCCACGACGATGACAGCACCAATGTATCCTATTTTCCCCATGTTTATTCTCCTTGTGAAGGGAATAGTTTCTGCCTTTTTTCAGATTCAGGATCGTTTTCGATCGTAATCTCTGAATCTAAAATCAGCGTCTGTCTTGTTTCTTCATGATACGCCGGCCATTTTACATCTTCGGTGCTTGGGTTTCCTGTTTTGGCGAATGTGATCCATGCTGATTGTATGGTGTGAGAAAGCTGTTTCACCTCATCCGTAACCTCTGCTTTTGCCATTCGTTCTAACCCGTCCAGATGTCCGAAAACAAAAGGAAGCTCTAATGCGTGAAACGCTTTATTGTACGGCGGCTTATCAGAGTGCCAGTCGAAGCGGTACATCCATACAGGCGCGTAATGAGACTGAGCGGAGGCATAGGCGACGGCCGGGCGCCAAAATAATAAATCAGTCATCATATGAATTTGGCTTTCCAGCGAGCGCGGATAAAGATCGGCGGCTTTCTTTGCCAGTGGCTGCCCTAATAAATACTCAAGCGCGGCATTAAACGTTTCTTGAGGATGAACGTCTGAGTCCGGGGTGAAAAATAAATATCCTTCATCTCGGTTTGTTCCGATTAACAGGGGGATGCCGGCAGCGGCACCTTCTGCGATTGCTTGTTCTGGTTCAGCAGGCAACGTTTTCGGATCAAGGGCTGGCTGGAAGAACAACTGAAAGATATTTTCATTTTCTGCTTTCCGAAGCTGATCGGCCGCTTTAAGCAAATCTTCCGCAGATACAGTGTGCAATCTGTCCAATTGGCTCTCGTTTATCCCAAGGACCTTTAAAAAGGCTGCGGCGGTGCTAGCCGCTTTTTCTTTTGTCATTGTTCTAGAAGCGCCGCTTTCCATGATTGCTTTCTGGAACAGGCCTTTTGCCGCAGGCATTGCGAGCAGCGCGGCAATGCTCATGCCGCCTGCGGATTCTCCAAATACCGTTACGTTATCCGGATCACCGCCAAATGCAGAGATATTGTCTCGCACCCATTTCAGTGCGGCGGCTTGGTCCAGCAATCCGAGGTTATCGGAATACGCTTCATCAAACGAAGACAAATGTAAAAATCCAAACGGACCCAGGCGGTAGTTCAGTGTAACAACAATAACTTCTCCCTGTGCTGCAAGTCTTGATCCATCATATAATGGCTCACTTCCTGCACCGAGATAAAAAGCGCCGCCGTGAATCCACACCATGACAGGCAGGTTTTGACTTGGAGTATCAGGCGCAAATACATTGAGATACAGGCAATCCTCAGACTGGCGGGGCAGCTCATTATACGAAAGTGACACCAAATCAGACGGCTGCGGGCAAATCGGGCCGTACGCTGTTGCGTCCAGTTCGTTCTCCCACGCTTCCGGAGGTTCCGGTGCTTTAAAACGCATTGATCTGACAGGCGGGTTGGCATAGGGGATGCCTTTCCATTTATGTACGCCATGTTCTATTATGCCTCTTACTTTGCCGTATTGAGTTGTTATTGTTTTATGAGTCATTGCACTCTCTCCCTTTTTCCCCCATTATAAACAGATTTGTCCTGCAAATGCGAACATCAGCCCTTAGCCGATTTTCATCTTTCCGCTGTTTTGAAAAAGGATTTGACTTCCTGAACGGTTAAACCGATTTCTCTTGCTTCCGCCATCAGCGCTTTCCATTCTTCTACATTAGATTCTGTCAGTTTACGGTTACGGTAGAAAGCGGTTTCAGGCTGCTCTTTCTTCAGTATGTTCGTAAAAGTGAACAACTCTTCCTTTTCCATTCCGGCTTGGACGGCTTGCACAAGATGCACGCGCCATTCTTCTTCACCGCCGCTGATCTTTTCATACATCATTGTTTCTGCGTCGAATAATTCTGTTAATTCTACTTCTAGTGTGGCGGAAATTTTCTTTAAAAATTGAACGGACGGATTTGTATGAACGCCTCTTTCAATCTTGCTTAAATAGGATTTAGATACACCTGACTCGACAGCCACTTGATTAATAGAATAGCCTTTTCTTTTACGGTACAAACGGATAATTCTTCCAATCATGATATGAAATTCTCCTCTATTCCTGTCGTTATTTCGTTCATTATAAGAAATTATTTGTTCTTTATAAAATTTAAAATAATAAGGGAAGTGCAGTAAATTAGAGGAAAATCATGATTTTGTTCTCTAAAGAGAACCTATTGGCTTATTTTGCAATTTTTAAATAATAAAGTTTTCTTTTATAATCCAATCATTAACAGAAAGGGGCGCAGGAAGCCAGCCGCGGGAAGGCTGAAGGCTTTGAATACATGAATGAGAATATGAGTTTTAAAGAACTATATGCGATTGTCAGACACAGATTCGTGCTGATTCTGCTCCTCACTATCGGCGTCACCCTTATTACGGGCTTTGTGCAATTTAAGGTCATTTCACCGACCTATCAAGCATCGACGCAAGTGCTGGTTCATGAATCAGACGGTGAAGAAAACTCGAATCTCAGTGACATCCAGCGAAATCTTCAGTACAGCAGCACGTTCCAATCGATTATGAAAAGCACTGTCTTGATGGAAGAGGTCAAGGCGGAATTGCATCTTTCTGAATCGGCTTCCTCGCTGAAAGGAAAAGTAATTACCAGCAGTGAAAATGAATCAGAAATTATCACCGTTGCCGTCCAGGATCACGATCCGGCGAAAGCGGCTGAGATTGCGAACACATTAGTGCACAAGTTTGAAAAAGAAGTAGATGAAAGAATGAATGTACAAGGCGTGCATATTTTATCAGAGGCGAAGGCTTCTGAAAGCCCAATGATCAAGCCGGCCAGGCTGCGAAATATGGTTATGGCTTTTGCCGCTGCTGTCATGGGGGGCATTACACTGGCATTTTTTCTACATTTTCTCGATGATACGTGCAAAAGCGCACGGCAGCTCAGTGAGAGAACCGGATTGCCATGCTTAGGCTCCGTTCCTGATGTCCAAAAAGGGCGGAAACACGGGATAAAACATTTCGGGGAGTGAAGCGAGTGGTCTTTAGAAAGAAGAAAGCAAGGCGAGGTTTGGCTCAAATATCTGTTTTACACAATAAATCAATTGTGGCGGAACAATATCGCACCATTCGGACGAATATTGAGTTTTCATCCGTCCAGACCAACTTGCGGTCTATCCTCGTCACTTCCTCTGTGCCTGGTGAAGGTAAATCGTTCAGTGCAGCAAATCTTGCGGCTGTCTTTGCGCAGCAGCAGGAAAAGAAAGTGCTGCTGGTGGATGCTGATTTAAGAAAGCCGACCATCAATCAGACGTTTCAGGTTGAGAATGTAACCGGGCTGACAAATGTGCTGGTCGGGAATGCTTCACTCAGAGAGACGGTGCAAAAGACGCCGATCAATAACTTGTATGTGTTGACAAGCGGACCGACCCCGCCGAATCCGGCTGAACTGCTGTCTTCAAAAGCGATGGGAGATTTAATATCTGACATCTATGAACAATTCAGCCTCGTCATCTTTGATTCTCCTCCGCTTTTGGCTGTTGCGGATGCTCAAATTCTAGCAAATCAGACAGATGGCAGCGTGCTCGTTGTTAGAAGCGGAAAAACAAAAACCGATACCATCTTGAAAGCAAAGGATGCACTGGAACAATCCAATGCGAAGCTGTTAGGCGCTCTTTTAAACAAAAAGAAATTGAAAAAATCGGAACACTATTCCTACTAAGTAGATAGTAAAGGTGATGTCTCCTGACCTGTATCAATGGAGGCACTCGGCTCTGCTGTGGGCAGTTGAAGTTGCTGCCTTAGATGCTGGTCGTCGGTGGCGGGGCGTGAGGACGGGTTAAATGCCCACTTATCTGATATATACATAGGATGTATTGTCGGTTTAGCTGCTGCCGATGTTTTGGTGGACGAAAACCGCCGCAGCTAAACCGATAAAAGAATTAGGGGGGAAAAGGTTGAGTTACCGGAGAAGACTGTCAATGATTATTGCGCTGGATACTTATCTCGTTTTAAATTCAGTTATTGCAGGATATCAATTCACAAAAGATTCCTATCAATTTTATGACTCCGGAGCATTATTGCTTACCGCTGTCAGCTTGCTCCTCAGCTATCATGTATGTGCTTTCCTGTTCCGTCAGTATAAACAGGTGTGGACATACACCGGTCTCGGCGAGCTGATTGTCCTGCTTAAGGGCATTACGCTTTCAGCCGCTGTGACAGGCGCCATTCAGTATGCTGTGTATCATACGATGTTCTTCCGTCTGTTAACCGCATGCTGGGTGCTTCAGCTTTTGTCTATCGGAGGAACCCGTGTTTTATCCAGAGTGTTAAAAGAAAGCATCAGAAAAAACCGCAGCGCCTCATCTCGCGCGCTGATTATCGGGGCGGGTTCAGGCGGGACTTTGATGGTCAGGCAGCTGCTTTCAAAAGATAATCCTGACATCATACCTGTCGCTTTTATTGACGACGACCAAACGAAGCATAAATTAGAAATTATGGGGCTGCCCGTGATCGGCGGAAAAGAAAGTATCATGCCTGCGGTGCAAAAGCTCAAAATTAACTATATTATTATTGCCATTCCTTCACTCCGCACGCATGAGCTTCAGGTGTTATATAAAGAATGTGTGCAAACTGGAGTCAACATTAAAATTATGCCTCATTTTGATGAGATGCTGCTCGGCACACGAACTGCCGGACAAATCAGAGATGTAAAAGCTGAGGATTTGCTCGGCAGAAAGCCGGTAACCCTCGATACAAGCGAAATTTCGAACCGCATCAAAGGAAAAACAGTTCTCGTCACGGGAGCGGGCGGATCAATCGGCTCAGAAATCTGCCGGCAAATCAGCGTGTTTCAGCCTAAGGAAATCATACTGCTCGGCCATGGGGAAAACAGCATTCATTCGATTTATACAGAGCTGAACGGACGATTCGGCAAACACATTGTGTTCCACACAGAAATTGCGGATGTGCAAGACCGCGATAAAATGTTTACCTTGATGAAAAAGTACGAGCCGCACGTTGTCTACCATGCAGCTGCCCATAAGCATGTGCCTTTAATGGAGCATAATCCTGAGGAGGCTGTTAAAAACAATATCATCGGAACAAAAAACGTCGCGGAAGCTGCCGATATGTCAGGGACAGAGACGTTTGTGCTGATTTCATCAGACAAAGCGGTGAACCCGACCAATGTAATGGGGGCAACAAAACGATTTGCCGAGATGATTATTATGAATCTTGGAAAAATCAGCAGAACCAAATTTGTCGCTGTCCGCTTTGGTAATGTACTCGGGAGCCGCGGGAGCGTCATTCCGATTTTTAAAAAACAGATTGAAAAAGGCGGACCTGTGACGGTAACACATCCAGCCATGACCCGTTATTTCATGACGATACCCGAGGCCTCAAGGCTTGTCATCCAGGCAGGGGCACTTGCGAAAGGGCGCCAGATTTTCGTTCTCGATATGGGAGAACCCGTAAAGATTGTGGACCTTGCGAAAAATCTCATTCATCTGTCCGGCTATACAACTGAGCAAATTCCAATCGAATTCACAGGCATTCGTCCCGGCGAAAAAATGTATGAGGAATTGCTGAATCAAAATGAAATACACGCTGAACAAATCTTTCCGAAAATTCATATCGGCAAAGCAGTGGACGGCGATTGGCAGGTGCTGATGCGTTTTATTGAGGATTTTCATGATCTGCCGGAAGCCGACCTGAGAGCGAGGCTGTTTGCGGCAATCAATACATCAAACAAAATGACGGCTGCCAGTGTTCATTAGGGGGAGTGAAGATGACGAAAAAGATCTTGTTTTGTGCGACTGTTGATTATCATTTTAAGGCCTTTCATCTTCCCTACTTTAAATGGTTTAAACGAATGGGGTGGGAGGTTCATGTCGCGGCGAGCGGACAAACCAAACTGCCGTATGTGGATGAAAAACTCTCCATTCCGTTTCGCAGGTCACCCTTTCATCCTCAGAATCTAGCCGTTTACAGACAGCTGAAGGAAGTGATCGACACCAATCAATACGACATTGTCCATTGCCATACGCCGGTCGGCGGCGTTCTTGCCAGGCTAGCAGCGAGGCAGGCGAGGCGGCAGGGAACAAAGGTGCTGTACACTGCGCACGGATTTCACTTTTGCAGCGGAGCGCCAATAAAAAATTGGCTTCTTTACTATCCGGTTGAGAAATGGCTCTCGGCCTATACAGACTGCCTGATTACGATCAATGAAGAGGATTACATACGGGCGAAAGGACTGCAACGACCGGGCGGCATGACGAAGAAAATTCACGGCATCGGGGTGAATACAGAGCGGTTTCGGCCTGTCAGCTTGCAAGAGAAGCGAAGCCTCAGAGAAAAACATGGATTCCGTGAAGACGATTTTATATTGGTTTATCCGGCTGAGCTTAATCTCAACAAAAATCAGAAGCTCTTAATTGAAGCCGCAGCCCTGCTGAAAGAAAACATTCCGTCGCTCCGCCTTGTTTTTGCCGGAGAAGGGGCGATGGAACAAGCGTATCGAACGTTGGCTGAAAAGCTTGGTGCTTCCGGCAATGTCCGCTTTTACGGCTTTTGCCGCGACATTCATGAGCTGATTCAGCTTGCAGATGTATCTGTCGCATCAAGCATCAGAGAGGGCCTCGGCATGAATGTGCTTGAGGGGATGGCAGCGGAAAAACCGGCGATTGCCACGGATAACCGCGGACATCGGGAAATCATCCGGGACGGAGAAAACGGTTTTCTGATCAAAATCGGTGACAGTGCCGCTTTTGCCTGCCGGATTGAACAGCTTTACCATAAGCCGGAACTCTGCAGAAAGCTGGGACAGGAAGGCCGAAAAACAGCCTTGCGCTTTTCGGAGTTGCGAACGGTGGAAGAAATGGCAGATATTTATTCCGCATACATGGATATGGATACAAAGGAGAAAAGCGTATGAACTCAGGACCGAAAGTTTCTGTCATTATGGGCATTTATAATTGTGAACGCACTTTGGCGGAAAGCATTGAATCCATACTCAGCCAATCCTATAAAAATTGGGAGCTGATTATGTGCGATGATGCGTCAACAGACGGCACGCTCCGTATCGCGAAGCAGTATGCCGCTCATTACAGCGACCGCATTAAGCTGATTCAAAACAAAACAAACAAGCGGCTTGCCGCTTCATTAAATCATTGTCTTTCGCATGTGACAGGCGAGTATATCGCACGTCAGGATGGAGACGATCTTTCATTCCCGCAGCGTCTGGAAAAGCAGGTCGCGTTTTTAGAAAAGCACCGCCACTATCAGGTGGTTGGCACCGGCATGCTCGTGTTTGATGAATGTGGCGTAAGAGGCACACGCATCCTGCCGTCTGTTCCGGAGCCGGCCATTATGGCTAAAGGGACGCCGTTTTGCCATGGGACAATTATGATGAGAGCCAGTGCCTACCGTACGCTGAAAGGCTATCGTTCGGTGCGGCGGACGAGACGGATGGAGGATATTGATTTGTGGCTTCGCTTTTTTGAAGAGGGCTTCAGGGGCTACAATCTCCAAGAAGCCTTGTATAAAGTAAGGGAAGACAGCGATGCATTCAAGCGGAGGTCATTTACGTATTCCGTAGACAATGCCATCCTTGTCTATCAGGCATGCAGACGCTTGAAGCTTCCTATATCTGATTACATATATATTGCCAAACCGTTAATCCGCGCTTTTATGCCTCCAGCCGTGATGAATCGGTACCACAAAAAAAGAGTAATGAACCAAAAGGAAGGGCTTGTCAAGCATGAGTAGCAGCCAAAGACGCGTGCTTCATGTTCTCAGCGGCATGAACAGGGGCGGCGCGGAAACCATGGTAATGAATTTATATCGGAAAATGGACAGAAGCAAAGTACAATTTGATTTTTTAACGTATCGAAATGATCCGTGCGCTTACGATGACGAGATTTTATCTTTAGGCGGGCGGCTTTTTTATGTCCCGAGCATTGGGCAAAGCAATCCCCTCTCATTTGTGAGGAATGTAAGAAACATAATAAAAGAAAACGGGCCGTTCAGCGCCGTTCATGCACACACAGATTTTCAAACGGGCTTTATCGCCCTTGCGGCAAGGCTTGCCGGAGTGCCGGTCAGGGTGTGCCATTCCCACAATACGTCGTGGAAGACTGAATTTAATTGGAAGGATCGCCTGCAGCTGATGGTGTTTAGGCGGCTTATTTTGGCGAATGCGACAGCACTGTGTGCCTGCGGAGAGGATGCGGGCAGGTTTTTATTCGGGCAGTCCAACATGGAGAGGGAGCGTGTTCATCTCTTTCCGAACGGAATTGATCTTGATTTGTTTGCTCCAAATGGGCAAAGGGCTGATGAAGAAAAAAGAGCACGCGGCATTGCAGCTGACCGTCTCATCATTGGCCACGTGGCCCGGTTTCATGAAGTGAAAAACCACGCGTTTCTGCTGAAGCTTGCCGCGCATCTCAAAGAACGAGGGGTTCGCTTTCAGCTCGTTCTCGCAGGAGACGGGCCGCTGCGCGAAAAAATGGAAGAGGAGGCGCGGCGGCAGAATCTGCTTTCAGAAGTCCTATTTTTAGGCACTGAAGAACGCATTCATGAGCTGATGCGCACATTTGACGTGTTTGTCATGCCGTCTCTGTACGAGGGCTTGCCGGTTGTGCTTGTGGAAGCACAGGCGTCGGGGCTCCCATGCATCATTTCAGACAACATTACAGATAAAGTCGACGCCGGGCTTGGGCTTGTGACGAGATTAAGTCTTTCTGAGCCAATCGGCATCTGGGCTGAAACCATTGCAAGAGCGGCCGCCGCAGGCAGGCCGAAGCAGGAGATCATCAAAGGTACACTCGCAAAACGTGGCTACGATGCACAGCAGAACGTAGGAGCGCTGCTGAACATATATAACATTACTAGCGGAAAAGGACAATAAACGATGATTGTATATACCGTCAATATGGGAATTGTATATATTTGGTCCTGGTTTGCCAAAATGTGCGGCGGCCGTGACGATTCACTCGCCACGGGGTATCGGCCGAATAAGCTTCTGATCTGGATTCCGCTCACGTCACTAGTGCTGGTGTCGGGTCTTCGCTACAAAGTCGGTACGGATTTTCAGACGTACACGCTGCTGTACGAATTGGCGGGCGATTACCAAAACCTATGGCAGATATTCGGTTTCGGTACTGCGAAAACGGCGACAGATCCGGGTTTTACCGCACTGCTTTGGCTTATGAATTACATCACGAAGGATCCGCAAATCATGTATATAACAGTTGCGGCCGTGACCTACAGCTTTATCATGAAGACACTTGCCGACTACGGAAGGCCGTTTGAGCTGAGTGTCTTTTTATTTTTGGGAACCTTTCATTATTACGCGTCTTTCAATGGCATCAGGCAATACATGGTGGCAGCCGTTTTGTTTTGGGCGATCCGCTATATTATCAGCGGGAACTGGAAGCGATATTTTCTAATCGTGCTCATCAGCTCGCTCTTTCATTCCTCGGCGCTGATTATGATTCCAGTGTACTTTATTGTCAGGAGAAAAGCCTGGTCACCGGCGATATTCGGCTTATCTGCTTTATTTCTCGGCATGACGTTTTTATATCAAAAATTTGTTTCTGTGTTTGTCGTTGTGCTTGAAAACAGCTCATACAGCCATTATGAAAAATGGCTCATGACAAACACAAATGGAATGAATGTGATCAAAATCGCTGTCTTGATTCTGCCGCTGTTTCTCGCCTTTTGCTACAGAGCGCGTCTGCGGAAGCTGTGGCCGCAAATTGATATCGTCGTTAATTTGTGCCTGCTCGGTTTTTTGTTCGGGCTTTTGGCCACACAGGACGTGATCTTTGCCAGATTCAATATTTATTTCGGCCTTTATCAAATGATCCTAGTCCCTTATTTCGTCAGGATATTTGATGAAAAATCGAATGCCCTGATCTATATTGCTATTGTTGTTTGTTATTTTCTTTATAGTTATTTGCTTATGCCGGTTGATTCGTCCGTTCTGCCTTACAGAACGATTTTTTCCCGGTAATTTATGCAAGAGGAGCCGGTCATAATGGAAACACCTGCGGTTAGTCTGTTAGTCGCTGTTTATAACACAGAAACATATATCAGAACGTGTCTCGAATCACTGCGGAACCAGACTGTGGACAACATTGAAATCATCATCGTCAATGACGGTTCAGCAGACGCCAGCCCGGATATCGCGGAGGAATACGCCAAAAAGGATCACAGATTCAGGGTGATTCATCAGGAGAACCAGGGTCTCGGCGCGGTTCGGAATAAAGGTATCGAGGCGGCACGCGGCGAGTTTATCGCGTTTATAGATTCAGACGATTGGATTGAACCTGATTATTGCGAGCGAATGCTCCAGACAGCAGACGATAAAACGGATCTGGTCATTTGCAATTACGCCGCGGAGTTTGAGGACACGGGACAAACCATGATCTCTGACATTGCTGAAACTTACCAAAATCAGCCGAAGGAGCAGTATATCAAGGCGTTATTTGAAGGAAAGGTCAGAGGGTTTTCATGGAACAAACTGTACAGAAGAAGCATGGTTGAAGCACATCGGCTATCGTTCCCGCTCCGCGGCGAGCTGGAGCATGTCGAGGATCAGTTTTTCAGTTTCCGGACTCATTTTTTCGCCCGCTCGGTATCCTATGTGAAAGCGCCGCTCTATCATTACCGCATTCACCTTTCCTCCATTGTGCAAAGCTATCAGAAAAAACTGTTTGAATCAGGGCTCGCACTGTATGAGGCAAATACGGCGTTTTTACAGGAGAACAACACACTGGAGCAGTACCAAAAGGAGCTTGATACTTTTATGGTGCTTCACAGCAGCATTTGTATGCTGAATGAATGGAAAACAAGCGGCAGCCGCAGGCTGCTCGAAAAGCTTAGAAATGTCGGCGTGATTTGCGCGGACCCAGTGTTTCGGGAGAGCCTCTCAAAAACGGGTACTGCGTCCTTTGACGCAAAACGATCATGCCTGCTTCTGATGGCGAAATACAGAATGATTCCGTTCGTCGCTATGGCCTCGGCCGTGTATCAGCGGGCGATCGAGTACAAAATGAGAAACAGAGGGTGAGGACATGTCGTTACAATCGTTGAAAATCAATCTTGCAGAATGGCTGCTGCTTAAGGTCAAATACCCGTCCCAATATTGGCTGGGTACGGCCAATCAGCCGGTAAAGACCGCAGCACATCAGAAAAAAATCATACTGACCCTGCTGCCGTCCCATGACAATTTGGGAGATCACGCGATCGCTTATGCCAGCAAGGTATTTCTTGAAGAGGAATACCCGGATTTTGACATCATCGAGATTGATATGAAGGACATTTACAAATCAGCAAAAGCGCTGCTCCGCTCGCGCCATCCGGAGGATATGGTCTTTATCATCGGCGGAGGAAATATGGGTGATTTATACCGTTATGAGGAGTGGACGCGCCGCTTCATCATTAAAACATTTCACGACTATCGAGTGGTCCAGCTGCCGGCCACGGCTCATTTTTCTGACACGAAAAAAGGGCGCAAAGAGCTGAAACGGGCACAGAAAATTTATAACGCGCATCCCGGTTTATTGCTGATGGCTCGGGATGAAACAACGTATCAGTTTATGAAAAGGCATTTTCAAGAAAAAACGATTTTGAAGCAGCCGGACATGGTGCTGTATTTAGATAGAAGCAAGACCCCCGCAGAACGTGAAGGGGTTTATATGTGTTTGCGCGAGGATCAGGAAAGCGTGCTTCAGGAGGATGAGAGAAACCGGGTAAAGGCTGCGCTATTTGAAGAATTCGGCGACATAAAATCCTTTACGACAACGATCGGGCGCCGGGTCAGCCGCGATACACGGGAACAAGAACTTGAAGCGCTGTGGTCTAAGCTGCAAAGCGCAGAAGCTGTTGTTACTGACAGGCTTCATGGCATGATTTTTTGCGCGCTGACAGGAACGCCGTGTGTCGTCATCCGCTCCTTTGACCACAAGGTGTTGGAGGGCTATCAATGGATCAAAGACATCCCTTCCATGAAGCTGATTGAATATCCAGACCCGGAGCGTGTGACAGCCGCAGTAAAAGAGCTGTTAACAAGGGAGACACCCCGTGCCGGCTTTCCGAGAGACGTGTATTTTAAAGGGCTGCGAGACAAAATCAGCGGTGAAGCGCAATGATCCCGCTCGTCAGTATTATTGTCCCGATGTACAACGTTGAGCCATTTATAAAAGAGTGCATTGACTCTCTGCGCCGTCAAACGCTTTCTGATATTGAAATCATTCTCGTGAATGATGGGAGCCCGGATCGTTCAGGCGAGATTGCAGAGGACTATGCAAAACGGGATTCGAGAATCCGGGTTATTCATCAGGCAAACGGCGGGCTGAGCTCAGCACGAAATGCGGGAATAAAGGCCGCGCGGGGGACTTACATCGGATTTGTTGACGGAGACGATTATGTATCTTCCGCCATGTTCCAGAGGCTGATTGAAGAAGCAGAGCAAAATCGGCTCGACATCGCTGGGTGCGGTTTTTATAAGCAGTTAGCGGACAGGCGGGTGTATGTGCCGCCGCAGCTTGACATAAACCGCGTGCTGACAAAATCGGAAATGGCTGAAAGGCTCAAGCATGCACATGAAACGAGATTTATCTGGTATGTATGGCGTTATGTTTATCGCCGTGAGCTTTTGGATAGAGCCAATCTGATGTTCGATGAAGACATCCGTTTTGCTGAAGATTCTCCCTTCAATTTGTCTGCTTTTTGCGAAGCGGAGCGGGTGAAAATGCTGGATGAAGGCTTGTACATCTATCGTGAAAATCCGAACAGCCTGACAGAAATTCCTTATAAGCCGGCGATGGATGAACAGATTCAAAAGCAATATCAGGCGAAAATTGCATTCTATCAGCATTACGGTTTAGCAGGTGCATGCAAAGAAGATTTGAATGTATACATTTGCAAGCACCAGCTTCCAATGCTTCTCGCAAACGCCTGTGCTTCTCCGAATCCGGCGAAAGACATCAAAAAACAGATTAGGCACATTTTATCCTATGATATGGTGCAGCAGGCTGTCAGGCATACACCGGTTCAGCATGAGAAATTATTAAGAGGCGAGCGCTTGGTATTAGGGCTGTGCAAATTACGGCTCATATTTCTCATCAAGCTGTTTTTTGAGCAGCGGGCAACGATGAAAGGCAGTGCAAAGCAGGCATGAAATTCACGATAAACTTCAGCGCAAATCTCACAGCTTTTCTCTTGTCCGTTTTCCTGTCGGTCTGGATGACGCCTTTTATTGTCAAAACACTTGGTGTGGAAGCGTTCGGCTTTGTTCATTTGACACAAAATGTGATTAATTATTTTTCGATTATCACCGTGGCGCTCAGTTCGGTTGTTGTGCGGTTCTTTTCTGTCGCCGCCCACAGGGGAGAGCGTGATAAAGCAAATGCGTATATCAGCAATTATTTAGCAGCGTCTGTTCTGATTTCATTGCTTCTTTTGCTGCCTCTAGCGGGTTCGGCTTTCTTTATTGACCGTGTCATGAACGTGCCGCCAGCGCTTTTGGCTGATGTGCGTCTGTCAATTTTAATCGGCAGTCTGCTCTTCATTTTAACGTTTCTGATGGCGGGTTTCGGCGCTGCACCATTTTATGCCAACCGCCTTTACATCACCAGTTCAATTCAGGCGGTGCAAATGCTTGTGCGCGTGCTGTCTGTGCTGCTCTTGTTTGCATGTTTTGCGCCAAAAATCTGGCAGATCCAGCTTGCCGCTTTAACTGGTGCTGTCATCGCGTCTGTGCTGTCTTTCTATTTCTTCAAAAAACTGATTCCGTGGTTTTCGTTTCGGATGAAGGATCTTTCATTCCGCATAAGCATGGAGCTGTTTCAGGCGGGCGCATGGAGCTCCGTCAATCAAATTGGCGTCCTGCTTTTTTTGCAGATTGATTTATTAACTGCCAATTTGGTGCTGGGGGCGTCTGCAGCTGGGAAATACGCGGCGATTATCCAGTTTCCGCTGCTGCTGCGCAGCTTGGCTGGAACGGTCGCATCCCTGTTTGCGCCTTTGATTACTTCGTATTATTCAAAAGGCGATCTGGACGGATTGGTGAATTACGCCAACAAGGCAGTGAGGCTGAACGGTCTTTTGCTTGCGCTTCCTGCTGCCTTATTGGGCGGATTGGCGGGGCCTTTTCTGACGATCTGGCTTGGACCGTCCTTTTCGTCTATAGCACCGCTTTTATATATTCATGCCGGATACTTGGTGGTCAGCCTCGCCTTTATGCCGCTGTTTTATATATGGACCGCCTTTAATAAACAAAAAACACCGGCGATCGTGACCCTGCTGTTAGGCGCGGTGAATGTGGTGCTGGCTGTCACGCTGAGCGGGCCGGCTCATCTCGGTCTGTACGGTATTACATTAGCCGGGGCAGTTTCGCTTATTTTGAAAAATGCCATCTTTACGCCGCTTTATGTATCCCGTATTACCGGCTACAAAAAGCACGTATTCTTTAAAGGCATAATCGGGCCTCTTTCAGCGGCTGTGTTTGCCTGGGCGGTCTGTGAGGCAATCCGGTTCGCTGTGAAGATTGACGGCTGGACATCACTGCTAGCGGCGGGAATGACAGTCAGCTGCTGCTACGCGGTTTTCGCCTTTATGCTCGTTTGTACGAAAGAGGAAAGACAGCTGGTACTAAAACAGTTACGAAAAACGAAAGGAGCTGTGAATCTTTGATCCTGAAACGACTTTTTGATCTGACGGCCGCCATTTTTTTATTGTGCTGTACGAGTGTCATTATTCTATTCACCATAGCCGTTGTCAGGCTGAAAATAGGATCACCTGTCTTCTTTAAGCAAGTAAGGCCGGGCCTGCACGGCAAGCCGTTCACCCTTTATAAATTCCGAACGATGACGGATGAACGGGACAGTGAAGGGAATCTGCTGCCTGATGAAGTCCGGCTGACGAAAACGGGCAGGCTGATCAGAAAGCTGAGCATCGATGAGCTTCCGCAGCTGCTGAACGTCCTAAAAGGAGATCTCAGTCTAGTCGGCCCGCGGCCGCTTTTGATGGACTATCTGCCCCTTTATACAGAAAACCAGGCACGGCGTCATGAGGTGAAGCCGGGTATCACAGGATGGGCACAAATCAACGGCAGAAACACGATTTCCTGGGAAAAAAAATTTGAATTAGATGTTTGGTACGTTGACAACCGATCATTTTTTCTCGATATGAAAATTTTATGTTTGACGGTGCGAAAAGTACTTGTTTCAGAAGGGGTTCAGCAAACCAATCACGTGACCGCGGAACGGTTTACAGGAAGCGGAGATGTGTCCTCATGAGAAAAGTGGCCATTGTGGGTGACGGCGGACATGGAAAGGTGATCAGAGAGCTGATAAACGCCCGGTCAGACACACGCTTAACCGCGGTGCTTGATGATAAATTCCGAACATTTGAAGCCGGAAAAGAGTGGTACACAGGCCCGCCGGAAGCCGTTGCTGAATTGCGCAGGCTTTTTCCCGATGTGTTGTTTCTGATCGCCATCGGAAACAACAGTGTCAGAAAACAGCTGGCGGAGCGGCTGGGACTGAAAAAAGAAGATTTCATTACATTGATTCACCCGTCAGCCATCGTCAGCGAGTCGGCTGTCATCGGGGAAGGGACCGTAATTATGGCTGGCGCGATCATTCAGGCGGATGCGCGTATCGGTGCTCACTGCATAATCAATACGGGCGCAGTGGCAGAGCACGACAATCAAATCAGTGATTATGTTCATCTCTCTCCGCGTGTCACGCTGTCAGGAGCGGTTGCCGTTCAGGAAGGCGCTCACGTGGGAACCGGCGCGGCCGTCATCCCGCAGCTTACAATCGGATCTTGGAGCATTGTCGGCGCCGGTTCTGCGGTGATCCGTTCTATACCGGACAGGGTAACGGCTGCCGGTGCCCCGGCGCGCATTATTTCTTCCATTCAAACATCAAACAAAGGATGATTATATGCAAAAAAGAATTTATTTATCTCCCCCTCATATGAGCGGAAGAGAGCAGCATTATATTTCAGAAGCCTTTCGCTCTAACTGGATTGCGCCGCTTGGGCCGCTCGTGAATTCATTTGAAGAACAGCTGGCTGAACGCGTCGGTGTAAAAGCAGCAGCGGCGGTCAGCTCTGGAACGGCAGCGATTCACCTGGCGCTGCGTTTGCTTGAAGTAAAAGAAGGAGACACTGTGTTTTGCCAGTCCTTCACATTTGTAGCAACCGCCAACCCGATTTTGTATGAAAAAGCGGTGCCCGTCTTTATTGATTCTGAGCCTGATACGTGGAATATGTCGCCGAAAGCCCTTGAAAGAGCGCTGGAGGATGCGAAAAGAAACGGAACCCTGCCAAAAGCAGTTATAGCCGTCAATCTATATGGGCAGAGCGCGAAAATGGATGACATCATAAGCCTGTGTGATGCATATGGAGTTCCTGTCATTGAGGACGCAGCCGAATCTCTCGGCACAGTTTATAAAGGAAAGCAAAGCGGGACATTCGGGCGCTTCGGGATTTTTTCATTTAACGGAAACAAAATTATCACCACATCAGGCGGCGGGATGCTCGTTTCAGATGATGAAGCCGCCATTGAAAAAGCACGATTTCTCGCTTCGCAGGCACGAGAACCGGCTGTTCATTATCAGCACAGCGAAGTCGGACACAATTACAGACTGAGCAATATCCTCGCCGGCGTAGGTATTGCCCAGCTTGAGGTGCTGGATGAGCGGGTGGAGAAAAGGAGGGCCATTTTCACAAGATACAAAAACGCGCTTGGTCATATAAGCGGTGTCCGCTTTATGCCGGAGCATGCAGCAGGTGTATCCAATCGCTGGCTGACCACGCTCACACTAGAAAACGGACTGAGCCCATATGCCGTGGTTCAACGCCTTGCGAAAGAAAACATTGAAGCACGGCCGCTTTGGAAGCCGCTCCATACCCAGCCGCTGTTTGAGCCGTCTTTATTCTATCCTCATGACGATACAGGAAGCATATGCGAAGACCTTTTCAAACGAGGCATCTGTCTCCCCTCAGGATCAAATCTGACGGAAGAAGAGCAAGACCGAGTCATTGATGTGCTAGCACACTTATTCCAAACTGGCGAGGTGAAGAAATGGACAGCAAGCATTCGATGATCAGCCTGAAACAGAAACTGTCCGGGCTGCTCGACGTCATTCCGAAACAATCCGAAATCATATATGCCGACTATCCTCTATATGGAAATGTAGGGGATTTATTTATTATGAAGGGAACAGAAGCCTTCTTCAAAGAACATGGGATCCGGGTCAGAAAACGCTGGAATCCTGACAACTTTCCGCTTGGGCGAAAGCTGGATCCGAATCTCATCATCGTCTGCCAGGGAGGCGGCAACTTCGGGGATTTGTATCCGTATTATCAAGGCTTTAGAGAGAAAATCGTCCAAACCTATCCGAACCACAAAATTGTGATCCTCCCGCAATCGATTTATTTCCAAAACGAAGATAATCTCAAACGGACGGCGGAGATATTTTCTAAGCATGCGAATCTCCATATCATCACAAGGGAAAAAACCTCCTACGCAACGGCTCAGGCTTATTTTACAAGGAATCAGATTAAGCTTCTGCCTGATATGGCCCATCAGCTGTTTCCAGTCGCTCCAATGCAGCAGCCGTTCAATCAAAAGCTGAGATTTTTCAGAACAGACCATGAAGCAAACAAGGCGCTTCAGGAACACGCAAAAGCGGAAAGCCACGACTGGCGCACAGTGCTGTCAGCTTCAGACCGCCGGACGATCGCTTTTCTGCAAACGCTGAATGTCCTGAATAAAAAAGCGGGCAATCCTCTGCCCATCGCGTATATATGGGAAAAATACTCGGATTATATCGTCAAAAAAGCAATTCGGTTTTTCAGCTGTTACGAATCGGTGGAAACATCGAGGCTGCACGGCCACATCCTGTCCTCTCTTCTTCAAAAAGAAAACACGGTTATTGATAATTCCTACGGGAAAAACGCCAATTACTATCATACCTGGATGGAAGGAGTGCCAAGGACCCGACTCATCCAAAACGCCTCAAAGAAGGAAAACCTTCCTGCTCACATGTGAGCGGAAGGTTTATTTTGTTTCTCCCCGTTTGACTTTGTTGTATGCTTCATCTAAATGCTGAATCCGTTTCAAGACGACTGCGTTCTTCGTCAGCTGGTCCTGCACAAGCGTTGAGACGACGGAACGGTAGTAGCTGTTCATCGCGTGAATTTTATCCTCAGACTGATTCATTTCAATATGCTGTTTTAAATTCTCAATAAAATAAGGGACGGAAAAAAGTTCAGACATTTCTTTGGCAGCTCCTTTTTCATAAATGTATACGGTGTGATCTCAATCATGTACAATGAAGAAAGGGGAGTGAGCAAGATGGATATGAAACTTCAGCAAGTACAAGTATTAAAGCCTCAACTGACACAGGAGCTCAGGCAGGCTATCACGCTTCTTGGCTATCATTCGGCAGAACTCGCCGAATACATTGATGAGCTCTCGCTGGAAAACCCTCTTATTGAACGAAAGGAAACAGACACACCGCCACTATCTTACCATAAAACAAATAAAAACAGGATGAATCCACAGGAAGCAGGCCTTCAATTAAGTGAACCGCAAAAAACATTGCAGGATGTGTTAAAACAGCAGTCACTCGATATGAATCTGACAAACTCTGAAAAAAAGATTTTCAATTATCTGATTCATTCGCTGGATTCAAACGGGTACTTGGAAGATGATATGGAGGAGGCAGCACGGCGACTATCTGTTTCGACCAAGGAAGCGGAAGCAGTTTTGGCAAAGCTTCAGTCGTTAGAGCCAGCTGGAGTTGGCGCAAGATCTCTGCAGGAATGTATTCTTCTCCAATTACAGCGGCTGCCGAACAGAAATGAACAAGCGGAAATGCTTGTTTCAGCTCATTTTGGTGCTTTTGCGCAAAAGAACTGGAAAGCGCTTTCAAAGGAAACAGGGATTCCGCTTCATACCATTCAAGATATCTCTGATGACATCGCAGCTCTCCATCCAAGACCGGGCCTTCTGTTTGCCCAGCCGGAGCAAGATGTGTATATCGAGCCTGACATTTTTATTACCGTGAAAAACGGGCATATCGCAGCGGAGCTGAATACCCGCTCATTTCCAGAGATCGACCTGCATCCGCAGTACAGACCGCTTTTATCTTCCGGCTCCTGTCAGGATACCGCCTCTTATTTATCTGAGAAATACCAGGAATGGCGCTGGCTGAGCCGCGCGCTGCGACAGCGAAAACAGACGATTACGAGGATTGTCAATGAGCTGATCACACGGCAAAAGGAATTCTTTTTGAAAGGGCGAAGCGCAATGAAGCCGCTGACTCTCAGAGAGGTAGCGGATTGCCTAAGCCTCCATGAGTCAACTGTGAGCCGGGCGATTAAAGGGAAAACGATACAAACGCCGTACGGGCTGTTTGAGATGAAGCTCTTTTTCTCAGCAAAAGCCGAGGCTTCAGGAGATGGAGAAGCGTCTAACTATGCAGTCAAAACGTATCTTGAAGACCTGATCAATCAAGAGGACAAAACAAAACCGCTCTCAGATCAAAAGCTTGCCGATGTGCTCTATGAACAGCACGGCATCCAAATTTCAAGACGCACAGTCGCTAAATACCGCGACCAAATGAACATTCCGTCGTCCGCAGCGAGAAAACGGTATAAATGAAAACCTCCCTTGAAAGGAGGTTTTTTATTGTAGTGCTAACTTCACAAATTGTAAAGCATGCTTTACGTTAAAATGATTTCATTGTATAATTAATGGAAAAAGAGGTAACTCCTTTGAAAAATAGGTTGGTAGAATACAGAAAGAAATATGGATATTCACAAGATAGATTAGCTGAACTGCTAAATGTCAGCAGACAAACGATTATATCAATTGAAAAAGGTAAATATAATCCTTCTTTGCCACTAGCATTCGCAATCGCGAAAACGTTTCATACAATTGTCGAGAACATTTTTTACGAAGAAGAGAACGAGAGGTGAAAATGATGGTATTACGAAAGGTTTACTTCATAATCGGCGTTTTATTCGCAATGGTTTTCCTTACTAAAACGTTTTTTCAAATATTAACACATTCTGTTTCCCTTACTGAATTGTTAATGTGGGGAGCTCTGTCTTATTTAAGTTTTGCTGCAGGCTATATTTATCCACAATTCAAAGAAAAAGATGAAAGAGCAAACTTTATTAAGCAAAAAGGAATGCAGTACACACTTTATTCTGTATTAATTTATTGCGCAATGATCATGTTCAGTATTCAGTTCAGCGTAGTGACGTTACCTGCAGTTGAAATCATAAGGATTTTAATATCCTTAACAATCATTACTACCTTCTCTTCGTGGGTGATATTATCAAAAAAATATTAGTAAATAGAACTGGCACAGCACTTCAATCTGCCAGTTCCATTTATTTTTCGGTAAACTTGACTGTTGATATCTGCATTAGCCTGCTGGAATCATCCAGCTGAACACATGATGCTGCAAAAAGGTGATGATACAAATGAGCAGCAGCAAAAACAGGCTGTGCTTAATGGTAAAGCGGAAAAGATCTGACTCCTTTCCGGCGAGTCCTACCGCGGCGCACGCCACCGCAATCGACTGCGGCGAAATCATTTTTCCTGTGACACCGCCCGAAGAGTTGGCGGCGACAGAGAGAACAGGCTCCATGCCTACCGATAACGCGGTGACTTTTTGCAGGTTGCCGAACAGCAGGTTGGCAGAAGTATCCGAACCGGTAATGAAGACACCGAGCCAGCCGAGAACAGGCGAAAAGAAGGTAAACATCGAACCCGTCAGCGCGAGTGTCATTCCGAGTGTCGTACTCATTCCCGAGGAGTTGGTGACATAGGCAAAACCGACGACAGAAGCGATGGTCAAAATCGGAAACTTCAACTCTTGGATCGTTTCTTTAAAAACAGCTCCCCAGTCTTTCCACGGAATGGCGGTGATGAACTTTGACAGCACAGCGGCAATCAATATCGCGGTGCCGGCTGAACCAAGTACCTCTAGCTTGTAAACTGCTTCAATCGGCGCACCATCGGCATTGACAATTTGATTGTCCAACAAAGGCACACCAGGGGCAAAAGTCAGTTTTTCGCCAACTGCGTTCAGCCACTTCAAGAAAACAGCAGCGCCTTCATAATGTCCGGTCAGCGCGGATTTGACAGTTGGAATGCCCCACACAGAAATCATCACCGTCAGCAGCAGAAATGGTGACCAGGCTTTAAAAACCTGTCCGCCGCTGTACGCAGGTGCTGCCGGATTCGATTTCGCCGTTTCAATTGCGGCGGCAGATTCCTGTTCACCGGCAAACCGGAATGTTGTTTTCGGCTTCCACCATTTCAAAAACAAAGCAAGCGCAGCCATCGAAACAAGCGCCGACAAAACATCCGGCAGCTCAGGCCCTAAGAAATTGGAACTGAGATATTGAACAACAGCAAAGGAAACACCGGAAACGAGAATCGCCGGCCAGACCTCCAAGGCTTTCCTGAACCCGCTCATGATGATGATTAAATAAAGAGGAATAAATACGGATAAAAACGGCAGCTGCCGCCCAACCATTTGCGAAATCTCCATCGCCGGAATCCCCGTCGGCCCTTCAACGGCTGTAATCGGAATCCCAATCGCGCCAAAGGCGACCGGCGCCGTATTGGCGATCAAACAGATTCCTGCTGCATAAAGAGGGTTGAAGCCGAGGCCGACCAGCAGTGCAGCAGAAATGGCGACCGGCGCTCCAAAGCCGGCAGCTCCTTCTAAAAAAGCCCCGAATGAGAAAGCGATCAGGAGCGCCTGAAGCCGGCGGTCATCCGTAATCGAAAGAACAGAACTGCGAATGATATCAAACTGTCCCGTTTTCACGGTGATCTTATACAAGAAAACAGACGTCACAATGATCCAGCCGATCGGCAAAATCCCGTATACGGCTCCTTGTGTCGCGGACATCAGCGCTTTTTCCGCCGGCATCCGATAAACCAATACAGCAATGATGAGTGCGATTCCCAATGTGGACAAGCCCGCTGTATACCCCTTCATCCGTTTGATCGCGAGCGCCCAAAAAAAGAAAATAATCGGTACAAGTGCAGCAAGCGCTGATAAAAGCAAATGTCCCCCTATAGGCGTATATGCCTGTGTCCATTGCATCCCAAACCCCTCCTTAAAACATAAACTGGCGTTATGTGTAAGCGGTTTCTAAAAATGATATGATCATCAGATGACTGGGTAATAAGACCAGTTACCTAGCATTATATTTTGAAAAAAACCAAAGTACAAGACTTTTTGACAAAATTGTCTAAATCTTTTGGCGGCCCCAAAAACAGAGTATAATAGATCGTAACCAGCCAGGTCTACAAGTTACGGGGTGAATTGCATTGAAATACAAACAGATTAAAACAAAGAAAATATATGAAGAAGTAGCGGATGCACTATTAGATATGATCAAAAACGGCGAATTGAAGCCAGGAGATAAATTAGACTCTGTTCAGGCGCTTTCCGAAAGCTTTCAAGTCAGCCGCTCAGCAGTTCGCGAAGCACTATCAGCGCTCAAGGCGATGGGACTTGTCGAAATGAAACAGGGAGAAGGCACATACCTGAAGGAATTTGAGCTCAATCAAATTTCACAGCCGCTCTCAGCCGCCCTTCTCATGAAAAAAGAGGACGTCAAGCAGCTGCTTGAGGTCAGAAAACTGCTTGAAATCGGTGTGGTGTCATTAGCTGCTGAAAAAAGGACGGAAGCTGATCTCGAAAGAATTCATGCTGCGTTAAAGGAAATGGGCAGCATTGAAACGGACGGGGAGCTGGGTGAAAAAGCAGACTTCGCATTTCATCTCGCGTTAGCTGATGCTTCCCAAAATGAACTTCTTAAACACTTGATGAACCATGTGTCATCATTGCTGCTGGAAACGATGAGAGAAACACGGAAAATCTGGCTGTTTTCTAAGAAGACCTCAGTTCAGCGGCTGTATGAGGAGCATGAGCGGATATACGAGGCCGTGGCATCTCGGGATGGAGTGCAGGCAGAAGCCGCCATGCTGGCGCATTTAACGAATGTGGAAGATGTTCTTTCGGGATATTTCGAGGAAAATGTGCAATAACCAACTCATTTCCCGGGCAATTCCGCAAGTGCCGCATGAGACGAACAACCGAGACTGAGCCGCAAATGGTTCAGTCTTTTTACTTATAGCAGCACTTAACATTTGTGAAAAACAAAGTGAAATATTGTAGTGAAATGAAAGTGAGCGAATAATGGAGGCTGATGCCATGGCGACAATTAAAGATATCGCACAGGTAGCGATTTTCGATTCAGCTCCTGATCCCGATCAATTTGACTCGGTCAAGCCCGATTTAGCTCAAATGACAAGGAAGACAGTAAATATCCTCAGCGGGAAAGGGCATAAGAGTATCGGTAACATCAGCTTCGCAAAGTATGTCTCGCCAACTCTGACGACGCTTCATATTGTTATACATGAATTATGCAAATATGCTGTTGAAATGCGCTTGAACAAATGCAGGACAAAAGGAGATTGGTAAGAACATAATATGTGGGCGCGGAATTCATCGTCAGAAAGAGTATGAATTAAGAATGGCTTAGGAGACTAAGTCTTTTTTAGGTGAAAAATTTTGGGTCATCGGAATATATAGTGGAATTTCCTTTCTAATAGTTAAATAACAATCAGTATATAAATCGGATTATTTGGTGGTAATAGATCAAACAATAGTTTTATTAAGGCATCAATCTAATACGGTTGATACGTTGTCAAGAATGTAGAGATAGGCGTGGGCTTATCTCTTATTAAGAATTTAATTCTTGGTAAAAGTGTATATAGTTCATCAGTTCTACAATTCCTTTTAATTGAAGAAATAGTTGATTGTTCAGATTTTCCAATGCTAACTGAAAGGAATGTTCAATTTTATCATAGTTTTGTGTGTCTAAATCGTTTAATAATTTCTTCATATTTTCTATATAATAAACGGTTTTTCTCAAACTGCTTATGATCAGTATTTTACGTAGTTCAGGTATCGAATATATTCTATAACCGTTTTCATTATTTCTTTCTGAATTGACTAATCCTTCATTTTCCCAATGGCGGATAGCTGAAGTATTTACTCCTGCTATTTTTGCGGCCTCTCCAATACTCATACATTCATTTAATTTTACATTTTTATATTGAGTAAATTCAGCATTTTGAATCATAGTCAGGATTTCTTCCACTCGCTGTTTCTCCACTTGTATTTGGAATTGCTGTTCATTCACTAACCAAAGGGCTTCTTCAAACCTTGAACTTTTAATCATTCTCATTACTTCATAAACAACGGGTATATCATATCCTTTTAACAAGGCTCTAATGGTAGTAAAAGCTTGGAAGTGAATTGATTTATAAAAACGGTGATTACTATTCGTTCTTGGTACAACAGGAATGAGGTCTTGTTCTTCATATCTCCTCAAAGTTGTTGTGCTAACATTTAAGGCGTTTGCAATTTGTTTAGGGGTATATGTCTGCATTTATTTACTCCTTATTAAAGTAAAACCTTTAAGTGCTACAATAATATATTTCAAATGAAATCCCAATATATAAAGGGAGAAAGACGGAAAACCGAAATATTGCATGAATGTTATATGATATATATTAGAAACAATTTAGGAGGGATAAATATGGAAATGAACATAAAACTTATGGATGAATCAGAATTAAAGGTTGGTTTAGTTGGGAATCCCAACTATCCAACAATCATGCTTCCAGTTGCTAAAGAATCTGTATGTGGACAAGAAGCTGAAAACTTAAAGTTGTGGGGAGTAGACCCCGAATTAGGAAAACATTTTATTGAGGGACTCGTGGACACGTTTCAGATTCTATATTTCGACTATGAAGGACACCGTTTGCAACATCCGAACCCTGAGAATCTTACACCTGAAAATTTAGTAAAAGATTTGTTAACAATTGCCGATGAAATGAACGTTAAGAAGTTTAGCTATTACGGATATTCTTGGTTAGCTTTAGTTGGATTACAATTAGCCATTCGAACGGATAGATTAGAAAGCTTAATCATGGGTGGTTTTCCACCAATAAATGGTCCATATAAAGAAATGATGGTGGTAACAAATAAAACATACGAGCAAGCTTTGTATAATCAGAATTCTCCTGTAATTAAGGAACATGATCATATTAATCCAGAAAAGGTTGATTGGGATAACATACAGGTAAAGATCGACACGAATCAAACTAAACAATTCGTTACAATGTACAAAAATTTGATGGAATTTGATGATCGTGAAATCCAGCATAAATTAGTTATTCCAAGATTGGCATTTGCCGGGGAAAAAGACACTATTGTTTATAGGGAAAACTTTGGCAGTGTAACAGTAGATATTATCGGTATACTTCAAAAAAATAAACAAGAGTTAGAACACCTTGGATGGGATATAGAAATCATTAAAGGAAATGATATGGATCACACTAAAGCTATGCAGCCTGTAACGGTGCTGTCATTGATAAAGCACTGGTTGATCAAAAGTTTGAATATAACTCGTTAAATATAGTAATCGATACTCTAATTTCACAGAATCGCCACAAGAAAATGAAACTGACATGATGTTTAAAGTGGAAGCAATCGAACCACCTGAACGGTGTCCTGAATGCGGTTTTGACAAACTGTACAGACATGGTTCAAGAAAGCAACTAATTATGGACTTGCCCTTTCGTTTAAAGCGAGTGGGTTTACAATTAAATCGAAGAAGATATAAGTGTCGTAAATGTGATTCTACCTTTTGGGAACGTCTTATATCTTTAGATGAAAAGCGTAGCATGACTAGGAGACTGATAAAGTCAATTGAAGAACAGTCAATGTCTAAAACTTTTGTGGAAGTAGCTGAAAACGTTGGTGTAGACGAAAAGACTGTTAGAAATGTATTTAAGGATCATGTGGCATTCAAAGAACGAGAATACCAATTTGAAACTCCTAAATGGCTTGGGATTGATGAAATACACATTATCCGTAAACCTCGTCTTGTACTGACTAATATTGAGCGTAAAACTATCTTTGATATTAAGCATAATCGTAATAAAGAAACGGTTATACAACGTCTTATAGAGATAGATGATAGGCATCACATTGAATACGTCACAATGGATATGTGGAAGCCATACAAAGATGCAGTTAATACTGTCTTACCAGAAGCTAAGGTAGTCGTAGATAAGTTTCATGTAGTTCGAATGGCTAATCAAGCCTTAGATAGCGTCAGAAAGTCCCTGAAAGACAAAATGACTCCAAAAGAAAGACGTACACTTATGCGTGAGAGATATATTCTTCTCAAACGCAAACATGACTTAAACGAACGAGACGTATTCCTTTTAGAGACTTGGTTAGGTAATATTTCCGACCTAAAAGAAGCCCATGAACTCAAAGAAGAGTTTTACGGGGTATGGGACACAAATGACTCCGACGAAGGTAGAGAGCGTTATAAGTATTGGAGACAACTGTATAACCAGTAACTCTAAAGATGCTTCTAAAGACCTTGTGAGAGCAGTAGACAACTGGCAGGATGAAATCTTCAACTACTTTGATCAGAAACTTACTAACGCTTATACTGAGTCCATAAACAGCATTATTAGGCAAGTAGAACGAATGGGTAGAGGTTACTCGTTTGAAGCCTTACGAGCAAAGATTCTGTTTAATGAGAAGCTCCTTAAAAATCGTAAGCCACGATTTAATTTGAGTGCTTTTAGCAAGGCTATGTTATACGATACTTTCAACTGGAATGAAGTGATAGACCATCACACAACAGGCAACTACGGTGTCGATTTTTCCACACTTATTAAGAAATTGGAGAAGGGTAACTTATAGACCCTTTTCACCATAAAATCCGAATACCCAAAATTTTATTTATAGAGGTAAATAGTTTGTTTGCTCATTTTTCCAGTCGTGCTATATTATTTTTGAAGCGCTTTCATACCTAGCGAAAGGGTGACAGTAAGTGTAAATGGCGAAAAAGTATTTCTCACTCTTGCTCTGCGCGGCTGTCAGTTTATCCTTGGTGGCTTGCGGCCTAAAGGAAAGCAGCAGCGCCGTATCTAGTTCAAAAGAGGTCGGAGCTTGTCGTGTGGGAGGATAAAGAAAAAAGAGCATCGGCATGAAAGACGCCGTTGCCGCGTTTGAAACAGAGCATGATGTGAAAGTCAAAGTGGTTGAAAAACCGTATGCTCAGCAGTTTGAAGATTTGCGTATGGACGGTCCGGCTGGGAATGATCAATAGCCACTGGTTATTAAACTTGCTTTGTATCGGAGACCTGATCCCGATGAATACGTATTTGATGAAAAGGTACATGGATTCCATTCCGATGGATTTAGACGAAAGCGCCAAGATTGACGGGGCCAGCAGCACAAGAATTTTCTTCCAGATCATTCTGCCATTATCAAAACCGATGGCGGCAGTGGTCGCTATGAACGGCTTTACCGGCCCGCTCGGAGATTTTGTGCTGTCCTCAACGATATTGAGAACGCCTGCATCATATACATTGCCCATAGGTCTATTCAATTTAGTGAATGATGTCATGGGGGCCAGCTATACGACCTTTGCAGCCGGAGCCCTGCTTATCAGCATACCGGTTGCCGTCATCTTTATCATGCTGCAGAAAAATCTTGTGTCCGGATTAACCGCAGGGGGAACAAAAGGTTAAGAGAATAAGGAGGAGAATGTGATGTCAAAGCTTGAAAAAACGCACGTAACAGGGGCAAAATTTATGCTCCATGGAGGAGACTACAATCCTGATCAGTGGCTGGATCGTCCTGATATTTTAGCTGATGATATCAAGCTGATGAAGCTTTCTCATACGAATACGTTTTCTGTCGGCATTTTTGCATGGAGCGCGCTTGAGCCCGAGGAGGGCGTGTATCAATTTGAATGGCTTGATGATATTTTTGAACGGATTCACAGTATAGGCGGGAGGGTCATATTAGCAACACCAAGCGGGGCGCGTCCTGCCTGGCTGTCGCAAACGTATCCTGAGGTTTTGCGTGTCAATGCCTCCCGCGTCAAACAGCTGCACGGCGGAAGGCACAACCACTGCCTCACATCTAAAGTCTACCGTGAAAAAACGCGACACACCAATCGGTTACTAGCAGAACGATATGGCAATCATCCTGCGCTATTAATGTGGCATATTTCAAATGAATACGGTGGAGAGTGCCATTGCGAACAATGCCAGCATGCTTTCAGGGAGTGGCTGCAATCGAAATATGACAACAGCCTCAAGGCATTGAATCACGCGTGGTGGACTCCTTTTTGGAGCCATACATTCAATGACTGGTCACAAATTGAAAGCCCTTCGCCGATCGGTGAAAATGGCTTGCACGGCCTCAACTTAGACTGGCGACGGTTCGTCACCGATCAAACGATTTCGTTTTATGAAAATGAAATCGTTCCCCTGAAAGAACTGACACCTGATATTCCTATCACAACGAACTTTATGGCTGACACACCGGATTTGATTCCGTATCAGGGCCTCGATTACAGCAAATTTGCGAAGCATGTCGATGTCATCAGCTGGGACGCTTACCCGGTCTGGCACAATGACTGGGAAAGTACAGCTGATTTGGCGATGAAGGTCGGCTTTATCAATGACCTGTACCGAAGCTTGAAGCAGCAGCCTTTCTTACTAATGGAGTGTACGCCAAGCGCGGTCAATTGGCATAACGTTAACAAGGCGAAGCGCCCTGGCATGAATCTGCTGTCGTCCATGCAGATGATTGCCCACGGCTCGGACAGCGTTCTCTATTTCCAATACCGCAAATCGCGCGGGTCATCAGAAAAATTACACGGGGCAATCGTGGATCATGACAATAGCCCAAAGAACCGGGTCTTTCAAGAAGTGGCCGAAGTTGGTGAAACATTGGAACGGCTATCAGAAGTTGTCGGGACGAAGAGGCCGGCTGAAACGGCTATTTTATATGACTGGGAAAATCATTGGGCGCTCGAGGATGCTCAGGGGTTTGCGAAAGCGACAAAACGTTATGCGCAAACGCTTCAGCAGCATTACCGCACGTTCTGGGAACACGATATCCCTGTTGACGTCATTACAAAAGAACAAGATTTTTCACCATATAAACTGTTGATCGTCCCGATGCTATATTTAATCAGCGAAGACACCATTTCCCGTTTAAAAACGTTTACGGCTAACGGCGGCACCTTAGTCATGACATATATCAGCGGGATTGTAAATGAGCATGATTTAACGTACACAGGCGGTTGGCATCCGGATTTGCAAGCTATTTTCGGAATTGAGCCTCTTGAAACCGACACGCTGTATCCGAAGGATCGAAATGCTGTAAGCTATCGCAGCCAAACATATGAAATGAAGGACTATGCAACCGTGATCGATGTAAAGACCGCATCAGCTGAAGCGGTGTATCAAGAAGATTTTTACGCGCGTACGCCAGCGGTGACAAGCCATCAATATCAACAGGGCAAGGCGTATTTTATCGGTGCGCGTTTGGAGGATCAATTTCACCGGGATTTTTATGAAGGACTCATCTCAGACCTGTCTCTTTCTCCTGTTTTCCCGGTTCAGCATGGAAAAGGTGTCTCCGTACAAGCGAGGCAGGACAAAAACAATGATTATATTTTTGTCATGAATTTTACCGAAAAGAAGCAGCTCGTCACATTCGGTCAGAGCGTGAAGGATATGATGACAGGAGAAATATTATCAGGCGACCTGACGATGGAAAAGTATGAAGTGAGAATCGTCGTACACACACATTAGGCTGATGCTCCGCTCGATATGGGCGGATTCTTTTTCTAGCATATTTAGAAAAGCGCTTACTTTAGAGTGGGGGTGGAATCATGAGGAGCAGAGTGAAATTGTTCTTTACGGCTGCCATCGTGTGGGGTGCATTCAATTCAACGGGATATGCCTCTGCCATTGAGGGGGAGAAACATGTGCCAGAGCCTCGGACAAATGATCTTTTCGTTAAAAAAGTAGAGGGCATGAACAAGGGCTTTATCAAAGGGGCAGATGTGTCCAGTGTTATTGCTCTAGAAAACAGTGGAGTCACCTTTTACAATACAAGCGGAAAACGCCAGGACATTTTTACAACCTTAAAACATGCTGGCATCAACTATGTTCGCGTCCGCATCTGGAATGACCCGTATGATTCAAATGGCAATGGGTATGGAGGGGGAAACAATGATGTTCAAAAAGCCATCGAAATCGGAAAAAGGGCCACAGCAAATGGAATGAAGGTGCTGGCAGACTTTCATTATTCTGATTTTTGGGCCGATCCTGCAAAACAGAAGGTACCCAAAGCTTGGGCGACTCTCAGCTTTGAAGCTAAAAAAACAAAGCTCTATGAGTATACGAAACAAAGCCTGCAAAAGATGATCAAGGAAGGTGTCGACATCGGCATGGTTCAAGTCGGAAATGAAACGACAGGGGCATTTGCAGGTGAAACCGATTGGGCGAAAATGAGCCAATTGTTTAATGAAGGAAGCCGAGCGGTCAGAGAGACAGACCCAGGCATTTTCATCGCACTGCATTTTACCAATCCTGAAACGGCAGGAAGGTATTCATTTATTGCAGAAACACTCAGCAAAAACAAAGTGGATTATGATGTGTTTGCCAGTTCGTATTATCCTTTCTGGCACGGCACATTACAGAATTTGACCTCTGTGCTGAAGGCAGTCGCCGATACATACGGCAAAAAAGTCATGGTGGCGGAGACATCATACACCTATACCGCTGAGGATGGCGATGGGCATGAAAATACAGCGCCAAAAAGCGGGCAAACACTGCCATATCCAAATTTCGTTCAAGGGCAGGCGAATGCACTACGAGATGTGATGCAGGCCGTAGCGAATACAGGCACGGCAGGACTTGGCGTTTTCTATTGGGAGCCGGCGTGGATTCCAGTCGGGCCAAAAACACAAGTAGAGAAAAACAAAGTGCTGTGGGAAACATACGGGTCAGGCTGGGCCTCCAGCTTTGCTGCTGAATATGATCCTGAAGATGCCGGGAAGTGGTATGGGGGAAGTGCTGTGGATAACCAAGCTTTGTTTGATGTTAACGGACACCCGCTGCCTTCCTTGCAGGTGTTTCATTATGCGGAGTCAGGCCATACCCCCGAAGAAGCGCTGAAACATAAAAATCCATGAGATGTACCTATCTCATGGATCATTTTATTTTAAATCAACTAGTATAAAACATTCGTCATCACTTTTATGATGGGCTTCCTTATGATGATGCAGTGATGTAAGGATTTTCTCTTTCAGATCAGTAATAGGCAAATCGGGATGATCCTTTAATAAATCAAATAAATAACATGAAGCCGTAGGGTCCATCACGCCATCCGTATACAAAAGGAGCCTTCCCCCCTCAGTGTATGGAAGGCTGCTAGAATGAAACACCGTGTCTTCAAACATCCCGATCGGAGGCGCGGTAGCGTATAGCGGATTTTGGGTTCCGCTGGCGCCCTGCCATAATGCCGGCGGATGTCCTGCGTTGACATAATCAATTTTTTGCCGGGCTGTATCAATCTCAAGATAAATGGCCGTGCAATAA
Organism: Bacillus sp. T17B1; assembly: GCF_026796395.1. Lineage (NCBI taxonomy): Bacteria > Bacillati > Bacillota > Bacilli > Caryophanales > Bacillaceae > Bacillus > Bacillus sp. T17B1. The sequence goes on along the minus strand of NZ_JALAYA010000008.1, from coordinate 31,989 downwards.
TGTCTAGCTTCCTCATCATTTTGAAACAAGCTGTGGATGTGGCGGTCTAATTCCTTCATGACTTTGACGGGACTGAGACCTTGCGTGATCTGGCGCTGGAACAAAGGATGAAGAGACATCGTAATCATAGCAGATGAAATCCCATGGCCCATTACGTCAAGGATAATAATGCCGTAGCGAGTGGCATCGATTTGATAGAATCCGTATAAATCCCCCGATAACTCACTGGATGCTTTGTAATAAGCGTCAATCTGAATTTGATCGTTTACAATCGATTCAGTCAACGAGTTTTCTTGGATCTTTCTGGCGAGCTCAAGCTCTCTTTTGGTATTTAATTTAAATTGCTGATTTTGTTTGTTGGTCTCAAGAAGTTCTTCTTGTTTGGCCTTCAGCGTGCCCAAGGCAATTTCTAACTCCGCATTGGCTTTCTGCTTGGCAAGCAAAGCTTCCTGGGCCGCGTTTTTGGCCATCAGCAGCTCATTTTCATATTCATTTCGCTTCCGCATCGGAATCAGAACACACTCGGTCATAGTTGCTCCGTGATCAGCTCGCACAACGGCATTGACAAGAACTGGGATTTCTTCTCCGTCTCTTGTATTCAAGGACATGTACATTTCTTCGATGCTGTGCTCCAGCTTTAAAAGCGGAACAAAATAAAGCTGGTAGAAAAGCTGTGCGGAAACGGTCAAAATTGTATCTATATGCTGGCCGATAACCTGTTCATGCTCATAGTTCAAAATGTTGAGCAGGGTACGGTTGACTGCTACTATCGAACCCTCTTCTGACAAAGTGAGAAAACCACATGGTGCATTATTCAATTGTTTGTCCATTTAGAGGGTCACCTCTATCCCTTTCGTTCCTCTATATCACACGTGTACTTTCAAATAATCGTGGATCAGTTGTATTGTTTCTTCAGGATGGCTCATGTGAGGGCAATGTCCGCGAGCTTCCATTTGTTTCAGACTGCTATTAGGCAGATGTTTATGCATATACTCACCTACTGTTGCAGGAGCAATGATATCATCTGCGCATTGAAGAATAAAAGAGGGAACTGCTACCTTCGAAAGATCCTCCCGATGATCTGAAAAAAATGCGGCTTTCGCGAATTGGCGGGCAATTACAGGATCAGTGGAACAAAAACGGCTTTCAAGCTCTTCCTTGATTTCAGGCCGATCTGGCTGATTCAGAATGGTAGCTGCAAATACAGTAGCCCAGCCTATATAATTTTTCTCCATCATCTCCAGCAAACCAAGAAGCTGCTCCTCCTCAAATCCTCCGTAATACTCAGGCGGATCATTTAAATAGCAAGGAGAAGGTCCCACCATCACGATATGTGAGAACAGCTCCGGGCGGCGGATGGAAGCCAGCATGCCAATGACAGCCTCAACAGAGTGCCCCACAAACACTGCCTTTTCCAGATCTAAAGCTTCACAAACATCAAGAACATCTTGGGCATAGCCATCAAGTGTCCTGTAACGATTCGGGTCATATGCGCGTAAATCCGAATTCCCCGAACCGACATAATCAAATAAAATAACCCGATACTCTTCTTCGAAGGCTGGTGCCACGGCATTCCACACACTTTGATCACACCCAAAACCAGGTGCGAAAATGATAGATGCTTTGCCGTTACCACTCACCTTCACATGATTTCGAGACAAAATCGCTTTGTTCATGATTGGCTCCTTTCAGCCGGAAAATAAAGTTCAATATGTATATCATACCACTCATAGGTTGTAATAGTGTGTTTTTCAATAAAAGTTAGTTTAAAAGAAAAAGACGGCATAGGCAAGCTAGCTGAATTGAAAGATGGAGAGAGGATGGATTGTCTAGAACACGGCGGTAAGAAAGAATATGACATATGTCACTTTGATATCATGACACCCTATACTAACGCCATCTTCTCCGTCATTTTACAATCAATGTAAGTAATCAGGAGGTGCTCATGTGATGAATGAGGCAGTATCAGTAAGCAATGTGACGAAACATTTTCAGCAAAAAACAGCTGTAAACAACATCAGCTTCAGCATTGAAAAAGGAGAAATTGCAGCCATTCTCGGGCCGAATGGGGCAGGGAAGACGACCGTTATCTCTATGATATTAGGATTGCTGAAACCAAGCGAGGGAGATATCAAACTATTTAACCGCGTACCCAATGATCAACAGGTGAGGGAAAAGATGGGCGCGATGCTTCAGGACGTGAGTGTCATGCCGGGTCTAAAGGTGAATGAAATCCTCGAACTCTTCCGAAGCTATTATCCGCATCCATTATCTATGAAAGAACTCGTTGCGTTAACAGCACTCACAAAAGATGATTTGAAAACAAGAGCAGAAAAATTATCAGGCGGACAGAAACGTCGTTTGAGCTTTGCTTTGGCTCTTGCCGGGAACCCGGAGCTGCTTATATTCGATGAACCTACAGTCGGAATGGACACATCTTCAAGACATCGATTCTGGCAGACCATTCATGGACTGGCGGACCAAGGAAAAACGATTATTTTTTCAACTCATTACTTACAGGAAGCGGATGATGCCGCTCAACGAATCTTATTTTTTGCTGACGGGCGCCTTGTAGCAGACGACTCGCCAATACAAATCCGCTCAAGGATTCAAAAACAGTCTGTTTCTTTTACGCTCCATTCAGATGAATCATTGGAAAGGCTGTCCCGTCACCCGGAAGTAGAGCAAGTAATCCAAAAGCATAAGAGAACCATCATCCACACATCAAATACAGATAAAGTGTTAGCGCTGATCTTTCAAGAAAACATACATGCACGCGATATCCAGGTTGAGCAAGGAACGCTCGATGAGGCATTTCGCCAGCTGGCTGACGGAAGCAGGGAGGGAATCTGAGTGAACATGCTGCAAAAGCAAAGCATCGCTGAAATGAAAAGGGTGCTGAGGAATAAGTACTTTGTGCTTTGGTCCCTGATCATGCCGATTGCTTTTTATTATCTTTTTACAAATGTAGTAAATACCAACGTACCTGATCAACGCGCATGGGACGCCCATTACTTAATGTCGATGACAGTCTTCAGTGTGATGGGATCCTCTATCATGACGCTTGGCATCCGTATGGTTCAAGAACGGTCACAAGGCTGGACAGCTTTTGTCCGCATTACGCCTCTTCCGGATCATATCTATTTATCAGCTCAGATGATCGGCCAAAGTGTGATTCACGTTTTATCCATTACCGTCATTTTTCTGTTCGGCGCAATTATCAATGATATTGCCTTGTCACCGTTTGAATGGTTTATGAGCGGATTATGGATTTTGTTGGGCGCATTGCCGTTTTTAGCGTTAGGCACACTCATCGGCCTCATGAGAAAAGTAGAAACAGCAGCCGGAATCAGTAACGTGCTTTACATGCTGCTCGCTTTAGGCGGGGGCATGTGGATGCCGTTTGAGGTTATGCCTGATATGATGCAGAACATTGGCCGCTGGCTTCCGTCTTATCATTTCGGGAGCGGGGCGTGGGAACTTGTCCGAGGCGGGAGCCCAACCTGGAAGAATATTCTGGTATTGATCGCTTATTTGACGATCTTTATGCTACTATCTAAATATATAAGAAGAAAACAAGAAGCGGTGTAATATATGAAAAAGGCAATATCCATTTTCCCGAAGCAATTCGGGTTTTTCCCTTATATCTTTCTGGTGTACACGGCTATGCCGTTCCTCTCTTTATTGAAAGAATCAGGCATCAAACAGGTGATGGGATATGTCATGCTGATCTTTTTTGTCATGGCATATCGCCAGTTGTTCTGCAGTGTGGACAGAGCTTCGTTTACGTATTGGCTTATCGTGCAAATGGCGGTTATCTTAATCTATAGTGTGTTTTACAATATCACCTATATCTATTTAGGTTTTTTCCCGGCAAACTTTGTTGGTTATTACAAAGAGAAAACAAAGTTTAACCGTGCGTTCTGCGGTTTACTCTTTATGCTGCTATTTCCATGTTGTTATCAATTACTTGCGAATTCGGCCTCGCTCCGGGAGCTTTTTTCTGTTCTCCCGTTTCTTGTCATCATGCTCATTTCTCCATTCGGGATCCGTTCTTTGTTTCGGAGAATTGAACTCGAAACCAAGCTTGCCCAAGCCAACGAACAGATAAAAGAACTCTCTAAAAGGGAGGAGCGCGTCCGAATCGCCCGTGATCTTCACGATACCCTCGGCCATACTTTGTCGCTGCTTACATTAAAAAGCCAGCTGATTCAGCGGCTGGCAACATCTGATTCAGAACGGACCCGGCTTGAAGCAAAAGAAATGGAAACAAGTTCACGAGCCGCACTCAAGCAGGTTCGTGAGCTTGTTTCTGATATGCGAACAGTTACCATGACGGAGGAGCTCGCCAACATTCAGCACATATTAAGAGCGGGAAACATTACCTTTCAATACGAAGGGGACGAAGACTTTTCAGCAATATCTCCCGTCACGCAAAATATTATTAGCATGTGTATGCGGGAAGCCGTGACCAATATCATCAAGCACAGCAATGCCACCCACTGCGCCATCACCATTGCCCGGTTTGCTGACAAAATGCGGATTGTCATACGGGATGACGGAAAGGGAGCGGCAAAGGTGAAAACGTTTGGGAATGGCCTGTGGGGAATGGAAGAACGGCTCATGCTCATTGAAGGGGGATTAACGCTTTCAGCTCATAACGGAACGGTTGTGACACTGACAGTTCCCCTTATTAAAAAAGCAGAATGATAGGAGGGCGAAGGAAATGATTCGTCTGTTTATTGCTGAGGACCAGCGAATGCTTTTAGGCGCTTTGGGATCTCTGCTTGATTTAGAAGAGGATATGACAGTCATCGGACAAGCATTAAACGGGGAAGAGGCGCTAAAAGCCATTTTGAAGCTGGAGCCTGATGTATGCATCATGGACATTGAAATGCCGGTTCGAAGCGGGCTGGATGTGGCGGAGGAATTAATGCAAAAAGGCTGCGGCAGCAAGGTTATTATTTTAACCACTTTTGCCCGCCCCGGATATTTTGAACGCGCCGTCAAAGCCGGCGTACATGGCTACCTGCTGAAAGACGGCGAAATTGACGATCTGGCCGACGCCATCCGAAAGTGTATAAAGGGAAAACGAGCCTTCAGCCCGGAGCTGACGTTTAATATGATGCGAGACGAAAATCCGCTTACAGTAAGGGAGCAAGAAATTCTGCGGCTGGCGGCTTTAGGCAAGACAACAAAAGATATTACACTGGAACTCTATTTATCTCAAGGCACAGTCCGAAACTATATATCAGAAATCATCCACAAGCTCGATGCGAAAAATCGAACAGAAGCAGCCAGCATTGCTGAGGAAAAGGGCTGGATTTAATGGACACCTGGTTATTAATAGCCAGGTTTTTTGTGTTCATCTGGTCATGTATGGTTGCAATATTCAGTATAACTGTATATGATAAAATTATACAGTTATACTGAATATTGGAGGCTGCTGCATGAAAGAAAATAAGCATTTGCCGCTGACTGAGACTGTTTACTATGTTCTTTTGTCTTTGTTACATCCTGCTCACGGTTACATCATTATGCAAAATATTGAAAAGCTTAGCGGCGGAAGAGTGAAAATGGCGCCTGGAACTCTTTATGGAGCAATTGAAAACTTATTGAAGCATCAATTGATCGAGCCTTATCCAAGTGAAGATCGCCGCAGAAAAACATATATCATCACTGAACTTGGAAGAAATGTGTTGTGGAAGGACATGGAGAGAATGGAGCAGTTGGTTGACATAACGAGGCAAGAAGTAAATAAAAAGGGGGAGACCAAATGAAAAAATACAGATATTTTATGGACATAGACAGTGAGGAAAAATGGCTAAATAAGATGGCAGATAAGGGGTGTGAATTAAAAGGGAAATGTTTTTTATCCTATTGTTTTTCAGATGAAGCATCCTCAGACAACTCTACCATCAAAATAGACTATCGCACCTTTAAACATCCGGGAGATTTTACTGATTATCGAACTCTTTTTGAAGACAGCGGATGGAAGCATCTTTTCAGTTCACAGGGCCTGCATTATTTTAGAAAAGAGAACGCCAGTGCATCAGACGATATTTTTTCTGATACAGAATCCAGAGCTGGAAAATATAAACGCCTGTTGCAATCGTACTTTGCACTTTATTTTATATTCTTATCCTTCATCCCGATTCTCTTTACTACCAATGCTTTGACAGCTGACTTATTTATCCGTCCCCAGAGTTTGTATTATACGCCGGGCCTGTGGGATAAGACGGGAGTAGCTTTTATCAGCGCCTTTTTGTTTGAAACACCTTTTGCACTGATGAGAGGGGGAGCGGGCTGGATTGTACTTCTAAGCACGCTTAGCTTCTTTTATTTATTTGTGAAAACATATACAAGATACAGAAAGTTCCTGTATAGCCGTTAAAAAGTGTATAGTGCTATGAACGTCTGTCCAGTAAAACAGGCGTTTTTTTATGCCGGAATGTTAAGAAAGCCCTTTCCTTCCATTGTCAGAATAGTGTACGATATTCATATAGTTATTTTAACTCAGGTCATCAGATGACCGGACCATATATTGGGGATGAGAGAGGGGTTCATCATGAAAGTCTCACTTTTTGTCACTTGTCTTGTTGATATGTTTCAAACAAATGTTGGAAAAGCAACGGTTGAGCTGCTCGAGCGGCTTGGATGTGAGGTTGATTTTCCAGAGGGGCAGATTTGCTGCGGGCAGCCGGCTTACAACAGCGGCTATGTGAATGATGCCAAAAAAGCAATGAAACGGATGATTGAAACGTTTCAGGATTCCGAATATGTCGTCAGCCCTTCCGGTTCCTGCACGACGATGTTCCGGGAGTATCCGCACCTCTTTCGGGATGACTCGAAATGGGCCGATAAAGCGCGAAAGCTTGCCGATAAAACGTATGAACTGACGGATTTTATCGTGAACGTCCTTGGGGTAGAGAATGTCGGCGCGGCCCTTCATACAAAAGCCACCTTACATACGTCGTGCCATATGACAAGGCTGCTCGGGGTTCAAGAGGAGCCAATGAAGCTTCTGAGTCATGTGAAGGGGCTAGAATTGACAGCGCTTCCGGGCAAACATAACTGCTGCGGATTCGGAGGAACGTTCTCCGTCAAAATGGCACAGATCTCTGAGCAGATGGTCGATGAAAAAGTCGCATGTGTGGAGGAAACGGGAGCAGAGGTGCTGATCGGTGCGGACTGCGGCTGCTTGATGAATATCGGGGGACGGCTTGATCGTAAAGACAAGAATGTCAAAGTGATGCACATCGCCGAAGTGCTCAACAGCAGATAAAACTGGATTCAGAGGGGGAAAGGATCATGGCGATGAAAATCGGTACTGACGCTTTTAAAGAGCGGGTATCACAGGGGATCGATAATGAATTTATGAGAGGCGCTGTTTCGGGGGCGCAGGAGCGTTTGCGGACACGGCGCCTTGAAGCAGCCGAAGAGTTGGGAAACTGGGAAGAGTGGCGTTCGCTATCAGAGGAAATTAGGCAGCATGTTCTTGAAAACCTCGATTTCTATCTCGGCCAGCTAGCCGAAAATGTGGCGAAAAGAGGGGGGCATGTCTATTTCGCGGAAACAGCGGAAGAGGCGTCTTCTTATATTCGCGATGTCATTCAAAAGAAGAACGGGAAGAAAATCGTAAAATCAAAATCAATGGTCACAGAGGAAATCAATCTGAATGAGGTGTTGGAACAGGAAGGCTGCGAAGTCGTTGAAACCGACCTCGGCGAGTATATTCTGCAGATTGATGATCATGATCCGCCATCACATATCGTAGCGCCAGCCCTTCATAAAAATAAAGAACAGATACGTGATGTATTTAAAGAAAGACTGGACTATCAACATACAGAAAAACCGGAAGAGCTAGTGATGCATGCGCGCGCCATCCTCCGGGAGAAGTTTCTGGAAGCGGATATCGGCATTACCGGCTGTAACTTCGCCATTACTGATACGGGTTCTGTCAGCCTTGTGACCAATGAAGGAAATGGGCGGCTTGTGAGCACCTTGCCGAAAACACAAATCACCGTGATGGGAATGGAGCGGATTGTTCCGTCATTTTCAGAATTTGAAGTGCTTGTCAGCATGCTGACAAGAAGCGCTGTCGGACAGCGGCTGACAAGTTACATTACGGCTTTAACAGGCCCTAAGCTGGAAGGGGAAGTGGACGGGCCCGAGGAATTCCATCTTGTCATTGTGGACAATGGCCGGTCCAATATTCTTGGAACGGAATTCCAGTCTGTGCTGCAATGTATCCGCTGTGCCGCCTGTATCAATGTTTGTCCTGTGTACCGCCATGTCGGCGGACACTCATACGGCTCTATCTATTCGGGGCCGATCGGAGCGGTTTTATCACCGTTGCTCGGCGGTTATGACGATTTTAAGGAGCTGCCGTACGCGTCTACATTGTGCGCGGCTTGTTCAGAAGCCTGTCCGGTCAAAATTCCGCTTCATGAGCTGCTTCTCAAGCATCGCCAGAACATCGTTGAAAAAGAAGGCAGAGCGCCGATCAGTGAAAAGCTTGCGATGAAAGCGTTCGGACTTGGCGCGTCATCTTTACCGCTCTATAAAATGGGCTCAAAATGGGCACCAGCCGCCATGACGCCTTTTACAGAGGACGAAAAAATTTCGAAAGGGCCCGGCCCACTCAAAAGCTGGACACAGATCCGTGACTTCCCAGCACCGCATAAATCGAGATTCAGAGATTGGTTTACAGACAGAGAAACAAGTGAACGCACGAAGGAGGAGCAGTGATGACGAAGGGAACCGTTCAGAATCAGGAGAGCTTTTTAAACCGGATCGCATCACGTCTGGGCCGTGAAAGAAGAACAGGAGGCGTGGCAGTTCCTGAGTGGGCGCATCAACCGCAGTATCAAACACTTAAAGGGTATTCAACGGATGACTTAGTCACAGTCCTCAAAAACCATTGTGTCAAAATCCATACAGAGCTTATTGAAACGGATTCAACCAGCCTATACGATGCCCTCCGCGAGCAGGTCAGCAGGTTTTCCGGAGGCCCTGTCATTATTCCAAAGGACCCCCGCTTTGACGCATACGGACTAAAAAGCCTTCTCGCCAAAGACTGGCCGAACGATGGAACGCCGGTCTGGGAGTGGGATGCTGCTAAAGGCGAAGAAAATATCAAAAAAGCGGAGCAAGCCAATGTAGGTATAACATTCAGTGAGATCACACTGGCAGAGTCGGGGACGGTTGTTCTCTTTTCCTCAAAAGACATCGGCCGGTCTGTCAGCCTTCTGCCGACGACCTATATTGCGATTGTCCCGAAATCAAGCATCGTGCCGAGAATGACGCAAGCCAGTGATATTATCCGCCAAAACATTGCGGACGGCGTCACTGTTCCCTCATGCATCAACTATATTACTGGACCGAGCAACTCAGCCGATATTGAAATGGATTTGGTTGTCGGGGTGCACGGACCAGTAAAAGCCGCATACATTCTCGTCTCGGACCGCTGATTATAAAAGCCCGGCAGCATATGCCGGGCTTTTAGCATGTCGACAAACCCTCGCATTCGTTGTGCCTCCAATACCCCAAAAAACTTCAATTATCCGATTTTTTGGCCGATGAGAAGAGTATGACTTGAAAAAGGAGGAAATACGATGAAAAAATGGCTGATTATAGCTGTTTCACTGGCAATTGCGATCGTGCTGTTTATGTATACAAAAAATGAAGCGAAGGCAGCCGGCGTGACATTAAATTACACGACTGGGGATACGGCCTCATACAATTCTCTTACGAAATATCATACATACATGAATTCCATCGCTACAGATACGTTTGCGTTTGAAAAAAACGGACATGTTATTGGCGAAGCCCCAGGCAAGCAGCTAACATATGCGAACAAGAAAAAAATCAAAACATGGGCTGTCATTTCAAACTATAATGACGCCATTTACGATTTTGACGGTGATTTAGCCAAGCGGGTCATGAGTAATAAAACACAGCGAAAAAACGATTCACAGATCAGCTAATAGCACTTGCCAAAAAGCACTTATACTACGGTATCAATATCGATTTTGAAGCAGTGAATCCAGCAGACCGATCCAAATACTCACGCTTCATCAAAGATGTCTCGCAGGCCCTGAAAAAGAAACATATTAAAACAATGGTTTCTGTTCCCGCCAAAAGCGCCGATGATCAAAAGGATGACTGGAGCTGGCCGTATGATTATGCCAAAATCGGTAAATATGCGGATTGCGTGCAGGTGATGACTTACGATGAACACGGGATTTGGGGCGATCCGGGATCAGTGGCGAGCACAAGCTTTATCAAAAGCTCTCTACAGTTTTCAGTCAAAAAAATCAAAGACAATAAAGTCATCATGGGAATCCCGGCTTACGGCTATGACTGGGATGTGTAAGACGGAAGCGGCAGCACAATGTGGGAATGGAATGAACTCAAGTCCCTTATCAAAAAACAGAAAGCAGAGCCGGCATTCAACAAAAATTAGGTTCGATGACGTTTTCTTACGTTGACAAAAAAAGCATAAACATGTCGTGTGGTATGAAAACGAAAAAACCGTTCAAACGAAAAGCCACCTGGCAAAGCAATATAAAATAGCAGGTGTCTCAGTCTATGCATTAGGAAACGAGTCAGAATCCTTTTGGAAAGCCATTCAAAAAGGGATAAAATAACAATTTCTTTTTTTCTGAAGTTATTGACAGGGAAAAGAGAAGCACGTATATTATGTTAATATATTTAGATCATAAAATTTAATTTTTTCAGAAAACGAAAACACATAGATTGGGAGCAGTAAAAGAAAGGTATCAGAACAGAGAGCTGCGGGATGGTGCGACGCAGCCTGATTCTTCTTTGACCTCGCCCGGGAGTGGTAAGACGAAACGGAATAGATTGAATATTCCCCATGTTTTAACGGATAACCTTCGTTACAGGTCAAAAGCTGGATTCTTCATGAAGAATCAACAAGAGTGGTACCGCGGTCAGCCGAAGGCTCGTCGTCTCTTTATCTATTAGATTAGATAGGAGACGGCGGGCTTTTTTGTTTTTGAAAATGAGAAGGAGAGGTACAAAAGGATGAAAAAGGACAATCAGACGTTAAAACGCACGATGACGTCCCGCCATATTATGATGATGGCGCTGGGCGGAGCAATCGGTGCAGGTTTATTTAAAGGGAGCAGCTCAGCGATCGATATGGCAGGGCCATCTGTCATTATCGCTTACCTGCTCGGCGGCATTATTTTGCTGTTTATTATGCAGGGGCTCGCGGAAATGGCTGTGCGCAACCGAAACGCCAGAACCTTCCGGGATCTTGTTCAGCAGGTGTTGGGAAATTACCCTGCTTATTTCTTGGATTGGATATACTGGATAATGTGGGTGCTTAACATTGCGGCTGAAGCTGTTGTGGCTGCGATTTTTATTCAATATTGGCTGCCGGGCTGCCCGATCTGGGTTTTGGCATTAGGGATTTCTTTTATTGTCACGATTGTGAACTTGCTTTCTGTTAAAATCTTCGCCGAAACCGAATATTGGCTGGCAATGATCAAGATTACTGTTATTATTGTCTTTATTCTATTAGGGTTGTTGCTCTTATTTGTATCATTCGGTGATCATACAGCTGCCGGGTTTTCAAACCTGACAGAGCACGGCGGATTTTTCCCGCACGGCGGCACAGGGCTGATTACGGCGATGCTTGTTGTGATCTACTCTTACGGCGGTACAGAAATTATCGGTGTGACGCTTGCTGAGACAAAGAACCCGGAAAAGGTTGTCCCGAAAGCTGTCCGAAGCACACTGACACGGATTGTCGCGTTCTACCTGCTGCCGTTTTTCATCATCGTCAGCCTGATTCCATGGAATCAAGTGAATTCCGTTCCGGAAAGTCCTTTCGTCATGGTCTTTAAAATGGTAGGTATTCCGGGCGCGGATCATATCATGAACGCAGTCATTTTGCTGGCGATCATTTCTTCTATGAATTCAGGTTTATACGGATCATCACGCATTTTATATACACAGGCTACTGACGGAAGGCTTCCGAAGATCTTTTCGAAGCTTTCATCGAAAAATGTACCGATGTTTGCGATTCTGATGTGCACTTCCTCTCTATATATTGGCGTATTGATTTCTCTGTTCGCAGGAAGCCAAACGTTTAATTACTTAATGGGATCATTGGGGTATACCGTTTTATTCATTTGGCTGATCATCGGATTCGCTCATTTGAAATCGAGAAAAGAACAAACAGAAACACCGGCTTATTATGTAAAATGGTTCCCGTACACCACATGGTTTGCGATACTGGCGTTACTTGCCATTCTGATCGGCGTCATCCTGACAACGTCAATTGTCATTACCAGCATTACTGCGGCGATCTACCTTTTGATTACAGTTGCATATGTGGTCAAAGGGCGCAAGCATCAGTAAATAAGGAACCCTCTTGTCACATTCGACGACAAGAGGGTTTTTATTATTGTGCAGCTTTATTATTTACACAGATCGCCAGAGCGTGTGGTGACGCGGGATTTGGACACGCAGGTGTACCGTGATGTACAGCTTGCAGTTCCGTCGCTAAAGGAGGCTTCTCTGGCGGCTAAACTATTTATTGATATGGCTCAGGAATTGTTTGCTGCAGAATAAGGTAGCAATCCGTTCGTTTTATATTGTTCGAATTTCATCGAATCAAATTCTTTTATTCCTGATTGCAGTTATGTTATGGTGTGAGAGAAGTCCTTTCGATCATGACTTGACAGCTTGAGGCTGTTTACTGATATCACAATTGCAAAGGAGAAAAACATGTCTACTCAACAACGCAAAGATACCTTGCTTTCTGTCTTGAATTTATCTCCGGTTGTTCAGGGAGGGACGGTTGCAGAATCATTCCAAAACAGCATGGACTTGGCGCGCCGTGCGGAGGAGTGGGGCTATCACCGCTACTGGCTCGCTGAGCATCATAATATAGAAGGTGTCGCAAGCTCTGCCACCGCTGTTCTGATCGGTCATATTGCCGGCGGCACAAAAAAAATTCGCGTCGGCTCCGGCGGCATTATGCTTCCGAATCACTCTTCATTAGTGATTGCTGAGCAATTCGGCACACTTGAAACGCTGTATCCCGGACGGATTGATCTGGGGCTCGGACGTGCGCCGGGAACAGACCAATTGACAGCAAGAGCGCTCCGCAGAAACATCAGCAGCGGTGAAGATTTTCCAGAACAATTAGAGGAACTGCGCAATTACTTTAAACCGTCCGGAAATGTGCGCAATCAAGTTCGCGCCATTCCGGGAGAGGGCATAGATGTGCCGATTTGGCTGCTGGGATCAAGCGGCTTTAGCGCCCGTCTGGCAGGTGAACTGGGTCTTCCGTTTGCATTCGCTGCTCATTTCTCACCGGCCAATACCGTTCCCGCTCTGGAGCTGTACCGCAACTCCTTCAAGCCATCAGAAGTGCTTGATGAGCCGTATGCGATGGTCGGCGTCACCATTATCGCGGCAGATACAAACGAGAAAGCGCAACATCTTGCGACTTCGCATTATCAAAGATTTCTTGACCTTGTCCGCGGCACGCCGAACCAGCTTAAGCCGCCTGTTGAGGATATGGATCAAATCTGGAGCCCATATGAAAAAGCGATGGTCAATGAGCAGCTGAGCTCAACGATTGTCGGCGGCCCGGAAGAAGTGAAGGCGAAGCTCGAAGACTTCGTCAAAACGACACAGGCTGATGAAATTATGGTCAATTCAGAAACCTTTGAACACGCAGATAGAATGCGTTCGTTTGAAATCATTGCAGACGTTTGGAAAAACAGATAACAGCTATAAAAAAAGCAATGTAGAGGGGAGACCCATACATTGCTTTTTTATTCATTCAGTTTTCGCGCCGAATGGCGGATGATTAATTCAGGTTCAAAAGTGACATCTTCCTGATGTGGCCTTTTATGCTCCAGACAGTCAATGACATATTTCGCTGCTGCCTTTCCAAGCGCGGATTTCGGGTGCTTGACAGAGGTTAATTTGACCTCGGAAATTTGCGCAAAATGAGAATCATCATACCCGACGATAGACATATCCTCCGGCACTTTTATATCCATCTCCCGCAGCATATCAATCACCTTCAGCGCAATTTCATCGTTATAACAAAGAATGGCTGTCGGCATATGCCTGCTGTTTTTTTTCAATATGGCCTTCACTTTCTCCAGCAGCCTTGATTCTTTTTCTTCTGTCGTAAATGTCACGATCATATCCGGAGAAGGGAATAACTCACGCTCCCGGTGTGCCTGTATAAACCCGTTCATCCGCTTCACACCTTGTGTGTCATCAGCTTTAAAAATACCCATTATGTGCGTGTGGCCGAGAGAAAGGAGATGCTCCGCCGCCATCATGCCGCCTTTCACATCATTCAAGGTAAAACTCGGTGCGGCAAGCTCAGCATAGGACGCGTTAATCATTGCAAAAGGAATGCCGTTTTTCTCCAAATTCAGATAGTAGCCGATGTTTGGCGTTTGCAGGGCGCTTTTTGTCGGTTCCACGATGAGTCCGTCAATATGCTGGGACAGCAGGTTTTCTAACCCTCTTCTTTCATTGTCTGGGTTGTTGTTTGTGCTTGTCAGCAGCATGGAGTACCCCTGCTCGCTTAAATAAGACTCGATTCCTCTAATGATGCTCGGGAAAATATAGTCTGATATGTAAGTTGTCAGAACACCAATCGTTTTATTGGAGTGCAGCGCTGACTTGGCAGAGCGTGAAGCGACAAAGGTGCCCCCGCCTTGCACACTGTACAGCAGACCTTGTGATACGAGGTCTCCGATTGCTTTGCGAATCGTATGCCGGCTGACGCCAAATTGCTGCATTAATTCATTTTCGGTAGGGATCTTTTGATCAGGCAGTATTTTGCCTTGGTTAATCCATGAACTGATTTCTTCTTTTACTTGCGCGTATTTTGGTAACATATCCATTCCTCCAAAATGTATACGGACAAATTTTAGTATATCACAGCATTCTTTGTAATAAAACATTGACAGAAAATACAAACAGGATTATTCTATATTTGTACGTACTAATTAAATGAAATTTTCGTTAAATTTTAATATAAGTACGTACATTTGCATAGGGAAATGTAAACGCTTTACTCAACATTCGGGAGGGCAGAAAAATGAAGAATACTCCAACTCAATTAGAACCAAATGCTCCTGTAACAAGAAGTCATTCAATGGGATTTGTCATTTTGATCTCATGCGCGGCGGGACTTGGAGGTTTATTGTACGGCTATGACACGGCAGTGATTTCAGGCGCCATCGGCTTTCTGAAAGATTTATACAGCCTGACTCCGTTTATGGAAGGGCTTGTGATTTCCAGCATTATGATCGGAGGAGTGGCCGGCGTCGGAATATCCGGATTTTTAAGCGACAGGTTCGGACGGAGAAAAATTTTAATGACAGCTGCTTTGCTATTTGCGATATCAGCCATCGTTTCAGCGCTTTCTCAAGATGTGACAACTTTAATTATTGCAAGGATTATCGGAGGCCTCGGGATTGGGATGGGCTCATCACTCTCAGTCACGTACATTACAGAAGCCGCGCCGCCTGCCATACGGGGAAGCCTTTCTTCCTTATATCAGCTCTTTACGATATTGGGTATTTCCGCTACGTACTTTATTAATCTCGCTGTGCAGCGTTCCGGAACATATGAATGGGGTGTGCACACCGGCTGGAGATGGATGCTCGCTTATGGAATGGTGCCGTCTGTAATCTTTTTCCTCGTATTGCTCGTCGTGCCTGAAAGTCCGAGATGGCTGGCCAAAGCGGGCAAAACAACTGAAGCGCTAAAGATACTGACACGTATTAATGGAGAAACTGTTGCAAAAGAAGAATTAAAGAATATTGAGAACTCTTTAAAAATAGAACAAATGGGATCTCTCTCCCAGCTTTTCAAGCCGGGGCTCAGAAAGGCGCTTATCATTGGAATCCTGCTGGCGCTGTTTAACCAAGTCATCGGCATGAACGCGATCACTTACTATGGGCCGGAAATCTTTAAAATGATGGGATACGGGCAAAACGCCGGATTTGTGGCAACCTGTATCGTCGGTGTTGTAGAAGTTATTTTTACCGTTATTGCGGTGTTGTTGATTGATAAAGTCGGACGAAAAAAATTGATGTCCATCGGCTCTGCATTTATGGCCATTTTTATGATTTTAATCGGAACGTCGTTCTACTTTCAGTTAACAAACGGACTTATGCTGATCTTCTTTATTTTAGGATTTGTGGCGGCATTTTGTGTATCTGTAGGGCCGATCACATGGATTATGATTTCTGAAATCTTTCCGAATCATCTGCGTGCGCGGGCTGCCGGCATTGCGACCATCTTTTTATGGGGAGCAAACTGGGCGATCGGACAGTTTGTGCCAATGATGATTGACTCATTCGGGCTTGCCTATACATTCTGGATTTTTGCGGTGATTAACGTCCTTTGCTTCCTGTTTGTTGTTACGATCTGTCCGGAAACGAAGAACAAATCGCTCGAAGAGATTGAAAAGCTCTGGATAAAATGAAAACGCTTTAATGTAGAAGGCCCTTCTTTTGGAAGGGCTGTTTATGTTGGGATGCACCTTTTTTCGTTTTCTGTATAAGATATAGATATATAGGAAAAAATAGTGTTGGATAAAACGCTTCGGCATGAAAACTCTGCGAATATTGTCGATGAATTGACTCTTAACAGTTGAATAAACAATTCCACCCTGTTAAAATAATTTAAGAAAGCAGAAATAATTTTTTTTGGCTATGATGGGACGTTTTTTGTCATAGCGGGACATATAATGTCCAGCAAAAAAAGGAAGGAACGTTTGAGTCATGAACCAGTTACTACAAGCTCAAAAAAAATTATTGCCTGATCTTCTGCTCGTTATGCAAAAGAGGTTTGAAATCTTGCAGTATATCAGGCTGACAGAACCCATCGGGCGAAGAAGCCTGTCTGCCAGTCTTGAAATCAGCGAGCGTGTGCTGAGGGGCGAGGTTCAGTTTTTGAAGGAACAGAACCTGGTCGATATTAAAACTAATGGCATGACGTTGACAGAAGAGGGTTATGAACTGCTTTCCGTTCTGGAAGATACGATGAAAGATGTTTTAGGTTTGACTCTTTTGGAAAAGACATTAAAAGAACGTTTAAATCTAAGGGATGCCATTATCGTGTCCGGAGACAGCGATCAATCCCCATGGGTCAAAAAAGAAATGGGAAGAGCAGCTGTCGCATGTATGAAAAAAAGATTTTCAGGCAAAAATATCGTCGCTGTAACTGGCGGTACGACAATTGAAGCTGTCGCCGAAATGATGACGCCGGATTCTAAAAACCGCGAGCTTTTGTTTGTGCCTGCAAGAGGCGGTTTAGGCGAAGACGTGAAAAACCAGGCGAACACCATATGCGCACATATGGCGGAAAAGGCTTCAGGCACTTACCGGCTTTTGTTTGTTCCGGGACAGCTGTCACAAGGCGCCTATTCATCTATTATTGAAGAACCTTCTGTCAAAGAGGTGCTGAACACGATAAAATCAGCGAGTATGCTGGTTCACGGAATCGGCGAAGCTAAAACTATGGCTCAGCGGAGAAACACACCTTTAGAAGACTTAAAGAAGATAGATGATCACGGTGCGGTGACAGAAGCGTTTGGCTACTATTTTAATGTGGACGGCGAAGTGGTCCACAAAGTGCATTCTGTCGGAATGCAGCTGGATGACATAGACGCCATCCCCGATATTATTGCGGTAGCGGGCGGATCATCAAAAGCCGAGGCGATCGAGGCTTACTTTAAAAAGCCCCGAAACACGGTTCTCGTCACAGACGAAGGAGCCGCAAAGAAGTTATTAAGGGATGTATAATCCCTCAATATAAATATCTCTCACTTAATTAAAGGAGGAAACAATCATGGCAGTAAAAGTCGGTATTAACGGTTTTGGTCGTATTGGACGTAACGTATTCCGCGCAGCATTAAACAATCCTGAAGTTGAGGTAGTAGCGGTTAACGATTTAACAGATGCTAACATGCTGGCTCACCTTTTACAATATGATTCTGTACACGGAAAATTAGACGCTGAAGTTTCAGTTGACGGTAACAACCTTGTTGTTAACGGCAAAACAATTGAAGTTTCTGCAGAACGCGATCCTGCTAAACTTAGCTGGGGCAAACAAGGCGTTGAAATCGTAGTTGAATCTACTGGTTTCTTCACAAAACGCGCAGACGCTGCGAAACACTTAGAAGCTGGCGCGAAAAAAGTAATCATCTCTGCTCCTGCTAACGAAGAAGATATCACTATCGTTATGGGTGTTAACGAAGATAAATACGATGCGGCTAACCACGATGTTATCTCTAACGCATCTTGCACAACAAACTGCCTTGCGCCGTTTGCAAAAGTACTTAACGACAAATTCGGCATCAAACGCGGTATGATGACAACTGTTCACTCTTACACAAATGATCAGCAAATCCTTGATCTTCCGCACAAAGACTACCGTCGTGCGCGTGCAGCAGCTGAAAACATCATCCCAACTTCAACTGGTGCTGCTAAAGCAGTTTCTCTAGTTCTTCCTGAACTAAAAGGCAAACTGAACGGTGGAGCAATGCGTGTTCCAACTCCAAACGTTTCTCTAGTTGACTTGGTTGCTGAACTGAACCAAGAAGTAACAGCTGAAGAAGTAAACGCAGCTCTTAAAGAAGCAGCTGAAGGCGATCTTAAAGGAATCCTTGGCTACAGCGAAGAGCCATTAGTTTCTGGCGACTACAACGGAAACAAAAACTCTTCTACAATCGATGCTCTTTCTACAATGGTTATGGAAGGCAGCATGGTAAAAGTAATCTCTTGGTACGATAACGAAAGCGGCTACTCTAACCGCGTTGTTGACCTTGCAGCTTACATCGCAAAAAAAGGTCTTTAATTTATAGCTGAAAAAAGGACCTGGCTTGGTTCTTTCGAATAGAAGCGCTATAATGAAAGCGGACAAGGGAAGGGGACGGACTCCCTTTCCCTTTTTCCATGAAGACCGGCTTTCAGAAAACGTTCTGTGATAGAGAAACGGCCGCTTTTTTAGCAGCTTTGCCGGTGCTTTCGCCTAAGGCCGCTGCCCTGGCTTCAGACGAACTGCCCTGTGCCGAAAAAGACTGCTGATCTGCCCTAGCGGAGTTATCGCTTGACCAGACGGTTTCACGTTTTTCGTGCTGTATGCAAACCATTTTGAAGGAGGATCTCCTAGGCATGAATAAGAAAACTCTCAAAGACATCGACGTAAAAGGCAAAATTGTATTCTGCCGCGTTGACTTTAACGTTCCAATGAAAGACGGGGAAGTAACAGACGATACACGTATCTGTGCTGCGCTTCCAACAATCAAACACCTTGCAGAACAAGGCGCGAAAGTCCTTCTTGCGAGCCACTTAGGCCGCCCGAAAGGCGAAGTGGTTGAGGAGCTTCGTTTAACTCCTGTCGCTGCACGTCTCGGCGAACTGCTTGGCAAAGAAGTGAAAAAAGCAGATGAAGCTTACGGTGATGCTGTAAAAGCACAAATTTCTGACATGAAGGACGGAGACGTTCTTGTACTGGAAAACGTACGTTTCTACCCTGGTGAAGAGAAAAATGATTCTGAGCTTGCAAAAGCATTTGCTGAGCTTGCAGATGTATATGTAAATGACGCATTCGGTGCTGCCCACCGTGCTCACGCATCTACAGCTGGAATTGCCGAGCATCTGCCAGCAGTTGCAGGTTTCTTAATGGAAAAAGAGCTGGACGTACTCGGAAAAGCGGTTTCTAACCCTGACCGCCCGTTCACAGCGATCATCGGCGGAGCAAAAGTAAAGGACAAAATCGGTGTGATCGAAAGTCTTCTTGATAAAGTAGACAACCTGATCATCGGCGGAGGTCTTGCTTATACATTCGTAAAAGCGCTTGGTCATGAAGTCGGTAAATCTCTTCTTGAAGAGGATAAAATCGAGCTTGCGAAATCATTTATGGACCGCGCGAAAGAAAAAGGCGTTAACTTCTACATGCCTGAAGATGTACTCGTTGCAGATGATTTCTCTAACGATGCAAACGTGAAAATTGTGCCGATCTCTGAAATCCCTAGTGATTTAGAAGCAATCGACATTGGTACGAAAACACGCGAAACGTATGCTGACGTCATCAAAAACAGCAAGCTTGTCGTGTGGAACGGACCGATGGGCGTATTCGAAATCGACTTGTTCGCTCAAGGAACAAAAGCGGTAGCGGAAGCATTGGCAGAGGCGAAAGATACATACTCTGTCATCGGTGGAGGAGACTCTGCGGCAGCGGTTGAAAAATTCGGCCTTGCTGACAAAATGAGCCACATCTCAACAGGCGGTGGCGCATCCCTTGAGTTTATGGAAGGCAAAGAGCTTCCAGGGGTAGCTGCACTTAACGATAAATAATCTCAAAACTGCTATAAGGAAGTGGAACAGATGAGAAAACCAATTATCGCCGGTAACTGGAAAATGAACAAAACACTCGGCGAAGCTGTCAGCTTCGTTGAAGAAGTGAAATCTTCCATTCCAGCAGCAGACAAAGCGGAAGCTGTTGTTTGCGCGCCAGCACTTTTCTTAGAAAAGCTTACTTCTGCTGTTAAAGGCACTGACCTAAAAGTCGGCGCACAAAACATGCACTTCGAAGAAAGCGGCGCGTTCACAGGCGAAATCAGCCCGGTTGCTCTTAATGACCTTGGCGTCGACTACTGCGTCATCGGCCACTCTGAGCGCCGTGAAATGTTCGCTGAAACTGATGAAACAGTTAACAAAAAAGCACATGCTGCTTTCAAACACGGCATTGTGCCGATCATCTGTGTAGGTGAAACGCTTGAAGAGCGCGAAGCCGGCAAAACAAATGATCTTGTTGCTGACCAAGTGAAAAAAGGCCTTGCTGGTCTTTCTGAAGAACAAGTTGCTGCTTCTGTTATTGCGTATGAGCCAATCTGGGCAATCGGAACAGGCAAATCTTCTACAGCAAAAGATGCGAACGACGTGTGTGCGCATATCCGTAAAACCGTCGCTGAAAGCTTCAGCCAAGAAGCTGCAGATAAGCTTCGCATCCAATATGGCGGAAGCGTAAAGCCTGCAAACATTAAAGAATATATGGCAGAGTCCGATATTGACGGTGCTTTGGTCGGCGGCGCGAGCCTTGAGCCACAGTCATTCGTTCAATTATTGGAGGAAGGTCAATATGAGTAAAAAACCAGCTGCACTCATCATTCTTGATGGGTTCGGATTACGTAACGAAACAGTAGGAAACGCAGTCGCTTTAGCGAAAAAACCGAATTTTGACCGCTACTGGAACCAGTATCCTCATCAAACATTGACTGCTTCAGGCGAGGCTGTTGGTCTTCCTGACGGACAAATGGGGAACTCCGAAGTGGGTCACTTAAATATCGGTGCGGGACGTATTGTGTACCAAAGCTTAACACGCGTAAATGTTGCCATTCGTGAAGGAGAGTTCGAACGCAATCAAACATTCCTTGACGCGATTAACAACGCGAAAGAAAACAACAAAGCCCTGCACCTGTTCGGCCTTTTATCAGACGGCGGCGTGCACAGCCATATCAATCATTTGTTCGCATTGTTAAAGCTTGCGAAAAATGAAGGGCTGACAAAGGTTTACATTCATGGTTTCCTTGACGGCCGTGATGTAGGTCCGCAAACAGCGAAAACATACATCAACCAGCTGAACGAACAAATGGAGGAAATCGGTGTTGGAGAAATCGCCAGCATTTCCGGACGCTACTACTCAATGGACCGCGACAAACGCTGGGACCGTGTAGAAAAAGCGTACCGCGCAATGACGTACGGCGAAGGCCCAACATACCGCAGCGCAATGGATGTTGTTGATGATTCTTATGCGAACGGAATCTATGATGAATTCGTGATTCCGTCTGTAATCACAAAGGAAAACGGTGAGCCTGTTGCGACAATCCAAGACGGCGATTCTGTGATTTTCTATAATTTCAGACCAGACCGCGCGATTCAGATTTCCAACACGTTCACAAACAAAGATTTCCGTGATTTCGACCGCGGTGAAAATCATCCGGAAAACCTGCATTTCGTCTGCCTGACTCACTTCAGTGAAACAGTTGACGGCTATGTAGCGTTTAAACCGATAAATCTCGATAACACAGTCGGAGAAGTATTATCACAGCACGGATTAAAACAGCTTCGAATTGCAGAAACTGAAAAGTATCCGCACGTCACGTTCTTTATGAGCGGCGGCCGTGAAGCTGAATTCCCGGGTGAAGAGCGTATTCTCATCAACTCGCCGAAAGTTGCAACATATGACTTGAAGCCTGAAATGAGTGCGTATGAAGTAAAGGACGCGCTTGTCAAAGAAATTGAAGCTGACAAACATGACGCGATCATTCTTAACTTCGCAAACCCTGATATGGTCGGCCACTCCGGAATGGTTGAACCAACAATTAAAGCAATTGAAGCAGTGGACGAATGCTTAGGCGAAGTCGTTGACGCGATTCTCGCTAAAGGCGGACATGCTATCATTACCGCTGATCACGGTAATGCTGACATTCTGGTTACAGAATCAGGCGAACCGCACACTGCGCATACGACAAACCCAGTCCCTGTTATTGTTACGAAGGAAGGCATCACGTTGCGTGAAGGCGGAATCCTAGGCGACCTTGCACCAACGTTATTAGACCTTCTCGGTGTTGAAAAACCGAAAGAAATGACAGGAACATCGTTAATTCAAAAATAATTTGAAATCAAAAGGAGAGACAAAACTCATGCCATACATTGTTGATGTTTATGCACGCGAAGTACTAGACTCCCGCGGTAACCCAACAGTTGAAGTTGAAGTATATACAGAAACAGGAGCTTTCGGCCGCGCACTAGTGCCGAGCGGAGCTTCTACAGGTGAATACGAAGCAGTTGAGCTTCGTGACGGCGACAAAGACCGTTACCTTGGAAAAGGCGTGTTAACAGCTGTTAACAACGTAAATGAAATCATTGCCCCAGAGCTTCTTGGCTTTGATGTAACTGAACAAAACGCAATCGATCAGCTTTTAATCGAGCTTGATGGTACTGAAAACAAAGGCAAACTTGGTGCGAACGCAATTCTTGGCGTATCTATGGCTTGCGCGCGCGCAGCTGCTGATTTCTTACAGATTCCTCTTTACCAATACCTTGGAGGATTTAACTCAAAAACGCTTCCTGTACCGATGATGAACATCGTAAACGGCGGAGAGCATGCTGATAACAACGTAGATATTCAAGAATTCATGATCATGCCTGTAGGTGCTCCTAACTTCCGTGAAGCACTACGCATGGGCGCTCAAATCTTCCACAGCCTGAAATCAGTTCTTTCTGCTAAAGGAATGAACACAGCTGTAGGTGATGAAGGCGGATTCGCTCCAAACCTTGGTTCTAACGAAGAAGCGCTTCAAACAATCGTTGAAGCAATCGAAAAAGCCGGCTTCAAACCTGGCGAAGAAGTAAAACTTGCTATGGATGCTGCATCTTCTGAGTTCTACAACAAAGAAGACGGCAAATACCATCTGTCTGGTGAAGGCGTTGTGAAAACATCTGCTGAAATGGTTGACTGGTATGAAGAAATGGTTTCTAAATACCCAATCATCTCTATCGAAGATGGACTTGACGAAAACGACTGGGAAGGCCACAAGCTTCTTACTGAGCGTCTTGGCAAAAAAGTTCAGCTTGTTGGTGACGACCTCTTCGTTACAAACACGAAAAAACTTGCTGAAGGCATCAAAAACGGCGTAGGCAACTCTATCCTGATCAAAGTAAACCAAATCGGTACATTGACTGAAACATTCGATGCAATCGAAATGGCGAAACGCGCAGGCTACACAGCTGTTATCTCTCACCGTTCTGGTGAAACTGAAGACAGCACAATCGCTGACATCGCTGTGGCAACAAACGCAGGACAAATCAAAACAGGTGCTCCGTCTCGTACGGACCGTGTTGCGAAATACAACCAGCTTCTTCGCATCGAAGATCAGTTGGCTGAAACTGCTCAATACCACGGTATTAACTCTTTCTACAACTTAAACAAGTAATAAAATGACCGCCGAGGTTTTTCTCGGCGGTTTTTTGTTTTTAGAGATCCAAGTAAAGCCTCACCATATCACGGCATTGAATGCCATTTTCAAAGATCTCCTCATCATAGTGTCTAATGAAAAAATCATGGTCGATCGCCTGAAGGCGAAATCCGCATTTTTGATAAAGAGACAGCTGATGGATGCTGGAATTTCCAGTGCCAATCTCTATCACCTTTGCCCCCATTTGTTTCGCTTTTTCAATGGCGTTGCAGATAAGAAGTTTGCCAATGCCCTGTTTTTGCATTGTTTCTTTTACTGCTATGTTTACGATTTCTACAGTTTGCGGTCTAGTTGTGATGATTACGTATACACCGGCTAATTCGCCCGATAGATAAGCTGTGTAGCATTCTCCTCTGGCAATGTATTCATCAACAATTTCTTTCGACGGATCTGCGAGCAGCAGAAGCTCATACAGCGCTTGGTCATAGTTTGTAGCCTTTTGAATGGAGAGCTGTTGCAACATGATTCCACCTTTTCATATTTTATAGAGATATTTTCATGAATTCCTCCAATTCCATACCATTCTATTATAAAATATGTAATATAGGAAATATGTACAAAATAGTGGAAAACAAACAGGAGGAAAGTCACATGTTTTGTAAGGAATGCGGTCAAAAAAATAATAAAGGCGCCAATTTTTGTAAAGAATGCGGCACCCCGATAGGAGGGAGCAGCAAACAGGCAAATCAAGAAACAGCAAGCACTGCTGAAACGAGGCAGGCTCCGCGAAAGCCAATCCCTAAGAAAACCATCATTTTATGGAGCAGCATTGCCGCAGCGTGCGTTATATTATTTGCCGCATATAAAACCGGAGCGTACTTTACTTCAAAGGATAGGTTAATTGACAGGTTTGAACAAGCCGTAAATGATGAGGATAAGGACCAAGTCGCTTCTCTTCTCACACCGGTAAATGACAAGCTTAAGCTCACTAAAAACAATGTAAAACCGTTTCTTACATATTTGAAGGACCATCCAGACAAAAAAGATGAACTTTTTGCATCGCTGCGTGATGAAACAGCCCAGAAGGATATCGTATATGCGGAGAAAGACGGGAAAAGCTTGCTGGTATTTGACCATTACGACTTAAAGGTAGCACCGGTTTATTTTGAAGTGACCAGCAATTATAAAAATACTGATCTATATGTCAATAAAGAGGATGCCGGATCTGTAAGGAAAGCGGATCAAGCACAAACCCTCGGACCGTACATTCCCGGTGAATATACAGTCTCAGCCAAACTGAAAAACGATGTCGTCGATCTTGTGAAAAAGGAAGACATTCAGGCAGTTGGCGATAACAGCTTTCGTGTGGATCTTTCATTGGAAGCAGACGATGTGACATTCAGCTTAGCAGATGAAATCAAAAGCGGGAAGGGAGATTTGCTGATTAACGGCAAGTCGATTCATAAAGACCCGTTCAAAACTTTTACATACGGCCCTCTTTTGACTGATGGCAGTATGACGGCGACTGTGAAAACTGATTTTCCATGGGGAAAGCAAACGACTGAAGCAATGCCAATTACTGATAGCAACATGAAGATGAGATTAGTTCCTGATAAAGAAACAAAAGAAAACATCATAGAAACCATTAATAAGGCGACTGAGCAATACACGGCTGCTTTTTCTAATGGAAAAACTGAACAGATGACAAATGCCGTATCCGATGTTAAAGCTCAAACGAAAAAACAAATTTCAGAGATGAAGAGCAATCATATGTATTATAAGGATAAGTATATAGAAACAGATTATGATCTCGATTCATTTGCTATTTCACAGAGCGACAAGGGACAATGGATTGTTTCAGTGAACGGAAATGAACTTCACGAATCAGCTTATTTTGATGATTATACAGAACCTGAGATGACACAAGAACATACAGCTTATCGTTATTATTTGTCATATGATAAAAAACAAAAAGAATGGAAGCTTGAGAGCGCGGAGACCACTTCTGAAGCCATAGGAGACCATATAAAAACTCTAAAAAATGAAAACCCTAAAGTATACACCTCCGCTTGGGCA
Source organism: Bacillus sp. T17B1 (assembly GCF_026796395.1). NCBI lineage: Bacteria > Bacillati > Bacillota > Bacilli > Caryophanales > Bacillaceae > Bacillus > Bacillus sp. T17B1. Next base: position 5,903 of record NZ_JALAYA010000008.1, on the reverse strand, counting down.
TCATCAAATGAGTCCAAAGTGAATTCCGGCACACTTACAAAAGAGCAAGTGACATCATTTATGGTTGATTATCTGACAAATCAATCAAGCGCTGTGAATTTAAATAAATTTGCAGTGATGGAAGGCAATTTAGAAAAAGGAAGCACATTATATGCTGATCAGCAGAAACTAGTTAAGAAATTGTACAGCGAGGGGACGACTGAAGTATTTATTGATGTAGAGGTCAAAAACTTTAGTCAAAGCGGTTCGAATATCACAATTAAAACATACGAAGAATTCGAAATCACAAAATCAGGCGGCAGTCCAAAACTGAAAACCTATAACTGGACCTACACAGGCACAGTCAGGGACGGAAGAATTTACTTAACGTCTATTCAATAAAAAACAACCCCATCATCAGCAGGTGATGGGGTTGTTTTTTAAAAGAGCATATAACGGAAAATCTCCTTGACATAGTGTTCGATCATAAGCTGAAATGTTATGCATGTGATTAGATAAATCACTATCGTTGAGTAAATGACATCAACCTTTCCTTTATATGAATGCTGGTAATTGCTCAGCATCGCAGGAGGAATGGCAAAGAATGCTCCAATTAAACCAACAGCTAAAATAGTGAAGCAAATGTCTGTATGTAATAAAAAGAATAAAAGGGCAATAATCAAAATAGCCGTAAACGGAATGAGAAACGCACCAAATCTAGAAAATGAATCTTTGAAAGATACTGGGTTTCCCGCGATTTTCAAGGCGAAAAAGATTAATGCATGCAAACCGAAAATAAACAGGGCAAAGTAAATGGTTGGCTCTAAAAAGACTGCTGTAAAGCTTACGCTGCCGGGACCGTCTGAAAAAAGAATATAAAACATCAAAGGGGTCAGTAAACTGAACAGAACCATTGTAATAATCGCGCTAATCAGCTGTTCTCCGCCTGTTGTTTTACATTCCTGGTAAGGGCGTTTCAGGACGGCCAGGACAAATGAGCCAAACTGTTTTGCTGCTTGTTTTGCAGCAGCTCCGGCTTGCGCCGCCTGCGGTTGGCCTGATTGACCAGGAAGCGGTGATCCGCATTTCTCACAAAAATTTCCGCCATCTGTTTGATGGCCGCATTGAGGACAATACATAAAATAACTCCTTTATCTGTAATATAGGGATAATAGACTACTAGATTTATTATAAAAGAAAAAAAGTTGTAAAGTAACCAATATTCATACAAAAATACCACATAAAAAAGATACAAGCGCAATAGCAGCTGTGACTTTTTTATGCTAGTTATTCATATATTTCTCACATCCATCTCCAAAGTCCTTAAGTTGATACCGCACAGCGAACGGATGTCAGCCAAGTGAATCCGAAGATTGATTAAAATATCATTTTATAGATTGCTTCACCGATGTGTCTTTTAATACGTGAGGTGAACGTCATTACTAGACTGATGGAATTAATCTTGGCGGTCGTTGCGGTCGGAATGATTGGTGCCGGGCTAAAAGTATGTTTCCGATTTTTAAGGCCATATTGCAAAAGGCAGTTCCCTTTACTTCAGGGAGCTGCTTTCTTTTGTTTTCGGCACGTATTGAAAAACTTCCTCACTCTCAAAAAACACAATCAATCTGCTCAGCCAGTCATAGTAATGGAGCCATTCTCTTAATTCATTGAGCAGTTGATTGACTTTCTCTTCCGCTTCGGGGATAAGCCCGTCCCTTTGTAAAAGATCAGTCAGCTCCCGGTTTAATTTTTTATACAGCACTTTGTTTTTACTCACGACCTTTGTCCAGTTCGCCGCAAATAAAGAAATGAAGGTTTGATAATAATCCTGCTCAACGTCATAAAGGTCTTTTCGTACGCCTTTTTCAAACACCTTTTCGGCAATATTGGCATCAATCATTTCACGGACAACCTGGCTCATCCGTGTTTTGCTCATGCCTGTTGCCTCAGAGAGCTCGCTTAAGGTCATCGGTTTTCGATTCATATAAATAATTCCAAGCACACGCCCGACAGTTGAAGGCATCCCAAACGTATGCATATTATCGGCAATCTTCTCAATGAGATGCTCTTCAGCATGTTCAATGATGTCGAGAGCAGTTTTTTCCACAGCTGATCATCCCTTCAAATGGCAATTGATGGTGTCAATATATCATATTTCTGTCAGTTGTTGAAAACAGTTGTATGCGGAGGATGAGGGAGGTATCCGGCGTAATTGTAAGAACACCCTCTCCGTCTTGATCATAACAATAAATAACCTGTAAATAACATATAATTTGAACACATTGTAAACTTTTTATTTTATAAAGTTCAAACTATAATAAAGATTATACTTTTCAGAAAATTAAAGAGAACCTGCGGAGGTGCACGGATTGCTGAAATTGGAACAAGTGTCAAAAGTATATAAGGGCGGCAAAAAAGCTGTGAACAGCATCGATTTAGATATTGCCAAGGGTGAATTTATCTGTTTTATCGGCCCGAGCGGCTGCGGAAAAACGACAACGATGAAGATGATTAACAGACTGATCGAACCATCGTCGGGAAGGATCTTTATCGACGGAGAAAATATTATGGAGCAGGATCCGGTTGAACTGAGGAGAAAAATCGGCTATGTGATTCAGCAGATCGGTCTGTTCCCCCACATGACCATTCAGCAGAACATCTCACTTGTGCCGAAGCTGCTGAAATGGCCAGAAGAAAAACGGAAAGAACGGGCGAGAGAGCTGTTAAAGCTCGTGGATATGGGCCCGGAATATTTAGACCGTTATCCTCATGAGCTCAGCGGCGGACAGCAGCAAAGAATAGGCGTGCTGCGCGCACTGGCTGCGGAACCCCCTCTCATTTTAATGGATGAACCGTTCGGAGCGCTTGATCCGATTACGCGTGATTCCCTTCAGGAAGAATTTAAAAAACTGCAAAGAACACTAAACAAAACCATTGTGTTTGTCACCCACGATATGGATGAAGCGATTAAGCTCGCTGACCGGATCGTGATTTTGAAAGCGGGCGAAATCGTTCAAGTCGGCACACCTGATGAGATTCTCCGGAAACCGGCAAATGAATTTGTTGAAGAATTTATCGGAAAAGAACGCTTGATCCAGACTAGGCCTGAAATGGAGCGGGTTGAGCAAATGATGAACAGAACACCTGTAACTGTATCAGCGGATAAAACGCTTTCTCAGGCGATTCAACTGATGAGAGAAAGACGTGTCGACTCGCTGCTTGTTGTGGACCGGCAAAATGTGCTGAAGGGCTATGTTGATGTTGAAATGATTGATCAAAACCGCAAAAAAGCGAGCGTCGTTGGTGATGTATACCGCTCTGATATATATACCGTACAAAAAGGGGCACTTCTTCGCGATACGGTCCGAAAAATCTTGAAGCAGGGAATCAAGTATGTTCCTGTGGTGGATGAACAGAACCATTTAGCAGGAATTGTCACGAGAGCGAGCCTTGTTGATATCGTATACGATTCTATATGGGGCGAGGAAGACCAACTCATGACGATTTGACCAGGGGAGGAGCTCTTTTAAGATGAATCAAATGATGACTTTTTTGCAAACGAACGGCGGAGAGCTGCTGTATAAAACAGGAGAGCATTTATCTATTTCACTCATAGCCGTTGTATTAGGCATTATCGTAGCAGTGCCGCTTGGTGTCGCTCTCATTAGAATGAAAAAAGGCGCAGGTGCGATTATAGGTGCCGTCAATATTGTGCAAACCTTGCCGAGTCTGGCGATTTTAGCCTTTTTTATTCCGCTTCTCGGTGTAGGAAAAGTGCCTGCGATTGTCGCTTTATTTTTCTATTCGGTGCTGCCGATCCTGCGTAATACGTATACCGGCATCAAAGGTGTAAACAAAAATCTGCTGGAATCAGGCAAAGGGATAGGCATGACCGGGTGGGAGCAGATTCGGCTCGTCGAAATCCCGCTGGCGATTCCGATCATCATGGCGGGAATCCGTACGTCAACGATTTATTTAATCGGCTGGGCGACACTTGCGTCGTTTATCGGCGGCGGCGGTCTCGGTGACTACATTTTTATCGGCCTGAACCTGTATCAGCCTGAATATATCATTGGTGGCGCTGTGCCGGTCACGATCTTGGCCATTATCATTGATTATATGCTGGCTGTGACAGAAAGAAAGGTGACGCCGAAAGGATTGCAAGGGATGAAGGAAGTTTCGTAAGGGAGTTGGCTCTGTTGAAAACGAAAAAAATCAAATGGCTTGGCGCTCTCGCCTTTGTCCTGCTGCTGAGCGGCTGTTCTTTGCCGGGACTCGGCGGCGCTTCAGACGACACGATCAAAATCGGGGCGCAAAGCATGACAGAATCAGAAATTGTAGCGAATATGATCGCGCAGCTTATTGAACATGATACAGATTTGAATACCGCTTTAGTAAAAAACCTCGGGTCAAACTATGTACAGCACCAAGCAATGCTGGGCGGTGACATTGATATTGCTGCCACGCGCTATTCCGGAACCGATTTAACAAGCACCCTCGCCAAGGAAGCGGAAACGGATCCGAAAAAAGCGCTGAACATTGTGCAGAACGAGTTTAAAAAGCGCTTTTCCTATAAATGGTTTGATTCCTACGGGTTTGATAACACTTATGCCTTTACCGTGACAAAAAAATTTGCGGAAAAGGAGCAAATTCACACCGTGTCTGACCTGAAAAAAAACGCTTCTCAATACAAACTGGGCGTTGACAATGCCTGGCTGAAACGAAAAGGCGACGGATATAAAGGCTTTGTCAGCACATATGGCTTTGAGTTCGGCACCACTTATCCGATGCAGATCGGGCTTGTCTATGACGCCGTCAAAAATGGGAAAATGGATGCCGTTCTGGCTTATTCAACGGATGGACGGATTAAAGCCTATGATCTGAAAATCTTAAAAGACGATAAGCATTTCTTCCCGCCGTATGACTGTTCACCTGTGATTCCGGAAAAGGTGCTCAAGGAGCATCCAGAGCTTGAAGGTGTGATCAACAAGCTGATTGGGCAAATCGATACGGAAACGATGCAGGGGCTTAACTATGAGGTGGATGGCAAGCTGAAGGAGCCGTCTGTCGTAGCGAAGGAATTTTTAGAGAAACATCATTATTTTGACTAAGAAAAGAGGTGGACCATATGGAAGTACTACAGCAGCTTGGCACTTACTATTCGCAAAACGGCGGTTACGTGCTGCAGGAGTTTTACCGCCATTTTCTGATGTCGGTGTACGGCGTTTTATTTGCCGCCATTGTTGGAATTCCGCTCGGCATTCTGATCGCCAGATACAGAACATTAAGCGGATGGATTTTTGCGATCACGAACGTCATTCAGACCATCCCGGCTCTCGCCATGCTCGCCGTGCTGATGCTTGTCATGGGGCTGGGCGCTAATACGGTGATATTGTCATTATTTCTGTATTCTCTTCTGCCGATTATCAGAAATACGTATACAGGCATTATCAGCATTGAACACGCTTATCTTGAATCCGGTAAAGCGATGGGAATGACAACATTTCAAGTGCTGCGAATGGTCGAGCTTCCGCTTGCGCTTTCTGTTATTATGGCTGGCCTCCGTACCGCTCTTGTCATTGCGATCGGCATTACAGCGATCGGGACATTTGTCGGTGCAGGCGGTCTCGGAGATATCATCGTCAGGGGATCAAATGCAACAAATGGAACTGCGATTATTTTGGCGGGGGCAATCCCCACGGCTCTGATGGCAGTGATTGCCGATTTAATCATGGGCTGGCTTGAACGCTCGTTAAGCCCAATTAAAAAGAAGAAAAATCTGGCCGGCGCCGCATAGGAAAAAACGCCTTGTGAATGAAGTGCACCCCAAATTTTAGACACAGTCTAAAATTTGGAGGTGCTTTTTCTTTTGGCTAAATTTAAAAACGAAGAAAAAATCAACGCGGTCTTACGCTATATAAACG
>NZ_JALAYA010000007.1:82990-86798 GCF_026796395.1 Bacillus sp. T17B1 | reverse complement strand
TTCGAAACTCAATTTGTTTTTCATTACTTAAATCAACCTTTCGGTCATTACAAAACTTCTTTTGTGGAAGCTTGATGAAGAAGTAATACTTTGCAAAATCAAAGAAGTATAAATAGATGTTTTTTCCTTCTGGCTTTATTTTTGTAACAAGCATTGTTAAAAAAATCGGTATTCCAAAAATCACGATGACGAAACTGTTATCAAAAGCGTGAGGAAAAATCATCCTCACGCCGTACCAAAATCCAAAGCAGATACCTACAAAAATGAAGTAGTTAATAGCCGGTATTAATTCAACTGCAAAAGGTAATGAATAGTTGTCGGTTAATTGCTGAATCTTTTTCGGCTCTCTCATCGCCTTCCGATAGTTGAACACCAGACGACTCATCCAAATGCCCCCTTACAATTTTTCCATTAGTGCATTGATCCAGCCGGAGAATTCTGACCAATGTTTAATAATCCAAGTCACCGCACTACCAATACAGCAGACAAAAATAATTCCGCCCATTTTTAATTTAGTAAGATGCTTTGCGGCTATGAACATGACCACGATCGTAATGAATTGGACAACAACATCTGATGCCCATCCTTTTACCCCTCCAAGTGTTGGAAGGTCTGCGCCAAGAATAAAGAAATTCATGAAATCCATATTTAAACCTCCTATTGATGTTTGAGTTTATTTACATAAAACTGACCGCTGTTTTCCGTAATCTCTAAACTAAATTTTTCATTTACCGGAATATCATTTTCTTTTTCCTTAAATCGAACAGCACAAAAAACCTCGAAACCTTTTTTCGTCCCGAAGATTTTCATTGACTGCACTTCCCCAAATAACAAGTTTCCTTCCAATGCTTCCGGCTTTTTCATCATATAAACCATTTCTTCTTTCTTTTCAGAAGCGTATTTCTCAAAGAAAGTATGAAGGAATGATTCGATAGATTCTTTTTTCTCGCCTGCATATTCGTCTCTAGTTTCTTCTTTACTCTCAGAAGCAATATTGCCTTTCAGATCATAAATCTGTGTAAAGTAAGGGACAGCAGACACCGCAAAGGAATCACCTTTATTTATGACTGGAATATTCAGCAACATTTGTTTTTCAGACTTCTCGTTTGTTTTAACCTTTTCTTTCACCTTCTTTTTCTTCTTTCCGTCTTTAACTTCTTTTTCAACTTCCTTTTCTACAGGGTATAGATTTTCATATGTGACCTTATATTGAAAAAGGCTGTTTTTATCACCTTCTTTCACGTTATATAGGCTGTAATCTTTCAACTCTCGATCACCTTTTAAACCATCCACATTGAAACGTTCTTCATCTTCAAAATGGTTATCCTCTTGTTTAACCATATAGCTTTCAAGGCTCTGCATTCGTTTTTCAATAGATTCTTGATCGTTCTTCACATTCACATATTCATTGATGAACCCTGACAGAAAGTTTTCAGCAGCAGTCACCGAAATTTTTTGTTTATCATCATTTGTTGGCTTATTCGCTTCGTCTTTCATGTCATTAAGTTGGGACCGAGTATTAATTGACAGAAGCACAGCAAGCAGACAGATAAACAGCAAGCCCCCTACACAAGACCATAATGTGACGGCTATCAGCTTTGACCTGTCACGAGGAACTTTCTGTCTGTCTTTTTCCGGTCTTTCAATTCGTTTCAGTTTTTGAAAAGCAGACCGAAAAAAGGATTCTTCCTTCTTATCAGAGCCAATTTCTTTATTGAGCAACTTTTTCACACTCCTTCTGTTCAATTTGTTTCGTTCTTTCCAAGAAAGATAAAAAGGATGCTACACGATGTAACACCCTTTTTATGCTTTGATTCTCCATATAAACCTTTAAGCTAGTCATTCGACCGTCCGGCAAGTATCTTGTCTTATAGAATGTGTAACGATACTCTGCAAACCCTTTTACTCGTTCGCCCTCGACAACCAACATGCAATCTCTGCTTAAACTCCTTACAAAAACTAAAGAGGGAATACCCACATTAAAACCTAAGCTTCTGAATCGTTTGTCTACAGCAGACACCGCACATTTTCACCCCTTATTGGTAGTAGCTAATTCCCTCAAATTCCACAATTCTTTCATCTGTCTCAGGGTCTTCATCCTCCAGTATGTTGAATGTGGCTTGAAGTTTGGCATTCACATTATCTATAACCGCAAGAGTTTGGACTATGACCCTTTGGGCTACATCGCTGTAAAAGACATCCTCCATCATTTTTTCAATCAATTCCTCAGCAATTTCCAAACAGCCAAGAGACTCCAAATCACTCTCTAGTCGGGCCTGATTCAACAGATTAATGTTAAACATCTGATTTCCCCCTTAACGTTCTCTTAGAAAAACGCCTACGCATATTGAAAAACCCCATAAAAAAACAAAGGTAAAATACATTACCTTTGCAATGACATCAGAATTAACACTTTCAGAAATTAGACCGAACATTGAAGCTACCACTGTCACAGATACAGCCATAATAAAAATCGTATTTTCTGTCCAACTATAACGGTCAGCCAAACTTTGAAGCTTAGGATATATCAAAAGGAATAAGAGACCGCCGCCAAGTAAACTCACGATTACAAAAAATATCGCAAGTAACATATTCACCATCCTTATATTGAATTAAGTTCTTGGGTTTCACCCAAACCCACCAACGGAAGCCCGTTGGATTGCTGTTAATCTATCCCCCTATTCCCCCGAATCATCGGGGGACTCCCTCGCCGGTAGGCAGGAACAAACGGTTGTTTGTTCAATGCCAAGAGGGTTTTGGTGGCGCTGAATATGTCAACTCCTTATCCTCACTTCGTTCCGGTACCGTTGACACATACGTTTAATCGCATCACCTGTGTTTATTAAAGGTTTAGCAGTTTGTTTTTAAACGACCATGTCAGCAACATCAGCCATATATACATCTAACATTTTTTTATGTTTGTCTGCCAGTTCAGCTTCTGCAATCATATCTGACAGATCGGTTTTCCCTAAATGTTCATCAGCTTCAAACACCATTTTCATAGTGGGAGCACAAGAGTTACGAAGCCAATTTCTTGATTTCTGATAGAAGTCTTTTTGTGGTTTAACGTACAAAGGAAGTCTCCCAACATCACCTATAAAATCAGACCAAAAAAGGCTCGTTTTCCAATGCTCTCTAGTGATGTTTTCATCAGCATCAACGAACCTTACATAGTTATTAATGATTTGCATAGCGATTAAGGTTAAATCCTTTGTTTTCAATAAAGCATCTATAGCCACTTGTGCACGTTCATTTTTCAACCGCAATTCATAACGATTCCAATCGCCTAGTTCTTCTAACGGAATGTTATACTTTTCTGCTTGTTCATAGTTTTTCTCATAAAAGCAAAGGTACGCTTCTGACTTTTTAGAACCGAAATATATTGTCGTCCCTCCTGTAATGCCATCAGATAGATCAAAGGAGCCATTGAAGTCGGATTTTCTAAAGCGTGAAATACATTCGCCCTTTTGGGCTTTTTTTAACAATTCCGGTATAGAAAAGTACGTCTTTTTATCATCAATCGCCAAATCAAAGCGAGTAAATGAACCGCCTTGCGCCATGCAATCTTGAAAGAAGTCGTACCATGTTTTCTTCCGGCATTCCAAGAAGGACTCAAATTGACGGCAACCTTGACCGGACATTTCTATCAAAATACCTCTGTTATCATCTGGCGCAGAATAAAAGACTTTGATATAGTCCAGTTCGTACGTGCCAACGTAGCCATAGAAGCCAGATTGTTTCTCAGTCATAAAGTCTTTGCTAAGGTGAAGAACCTCTTCAATAATTCGGTCAACATCATGAGTTTTAA